>JAQUQE010000006.1 GCA_028716225.1 Dehalococcoidales bacterium
GTAGCCTTTACAATGGACGTCTATAGCCATATAATAAGCGGGATGCAAGAGGATGCTATGGCGCTGTTGGACGAAGTGCTGCCCGCGGGGGTAAATAGAAAATCCGTCGCCAATTTGTCGCCAACTTTGCAGAAATTAGCTTCAAGCCCCTGTAGCTCAGGTGGATAGAGCAGCGGTTTCCTAAACCGCGTGTCGCGCGTTCGAGTCGCGCCAGGGGCGCCACTTTTTGAAGCTGAACTGATATCCGGAACACTTTATACCAGAGGAAAGCGCCCTTGAATGGCAGTTGTGTTGTAGCGATATTCCTCTCTCTCCGCACCAGGAAGTACCTCAAGCTTTACGGGCAATAACAAGATACGATAAAAGAGTTCCCGAAATTAGGAGGGTTCCTCATGAAGTGTGACTTGCTATCGGTCTTTATACGTTATAGGCTATGATTTATGACTGATAGTGGAGGTAGCGTCATGCGTGACAAGACAGAAATTGCAGCAGTTCAGATGGAGCCCAAGATAATGAGGAACCCGGAGAATCTCGAAGAAATAACGGCTAGAATGAGGGTGGCTGCCGGTAGCGGCGCTGAGTTGATTGTGTTTCCCGAGTGTGCCTTAACCGGCTACGTTTTTGCCAGCCGCAAGGAAGCTCTACCTTACTTGGAGACGGTTCCCGGCCCAAGCACAATGAAGCTGGAAGAGTGCTGCCGTGAACTAGGCGTGTACGCAGTTGTTGGTCTTTTGGAAACGAAGGGAAACAAATACTTTAATACTGCCGCTCTTATTGGACCGGAAGGGCTTATCGGGAGATACAGAAAGGTACATCTCCCATATCTGGGCATTGACCGATTTCTCGACCCCGGCGACGAGCCTTTTAAAGTGTATCAGACCGATATAGGCAATATCGGCATATTCATCTGCTACGACTGTAATTTTCCAGAAAGCGCCCGTGTTATGGCATTAATGGGTGCAGATATTCTGGTACTACCGACAAACTGGCCTGAGGGCCGGGAAAGAATTCCCCAATATGTCGTTCCCACTCGAGCTCTTGAGAATAGGGTGCATCTTGTGGCAGTAAACCGTATTGGTAGTGAGCGCGGTACCGGATTTATCGGCCAGAGTAAGATTATCAATTCCCGGGGAGACACACTAGCACAGGCCGGCAATAAAGCCGAGATCCTGTACGGTAAAGTCAGTCTGGCCGAATCAAGAGAAAAACGCGTTATTTTCAAGCCCGGTGAGTTTGAGGTGGACTACATTAAAGACAGGCGGCCGGAGTTTTATGACCGGATTACCAGGACTTAGAATATCCGTAATGTCACTTTCCACCGGAAAGTGCACCAGGCCAACTCATTGATGAGAGCGACCCGGTGCCGTTAGTAGAAATTGTTCATGTGTGTTTGTTAAAATGTGACGGTAAATATGGAGAGCAGGAGACTAGTTGTTCAAGAAGATTCACGTATTCAGAGTGAAACCTGAGCAGGAGCTGCTCACCGAGATAGTCCGTTACTGTAATGACCACGGCCTATACTCAGGCCTGGTTCTCGGTATTATCGGGTCAGTACAAAGAGCCCGCCTCAACTTCCTGATGGAGTTGCCCGGTCAATACGACAGCGTGGAATACACCGGTCCGTTAGAGATCGTCTGCGCCCAGGGTTCGATAGCCCTGAAAAATAATGAGCCCGTTATCCACATACATATATTGCTCTCCGGGAAAGACATCTGCCGGGGAGGACATCTTGCTGAGGCAGAGGTTTTCTCCACTGCAGAAGTAAGCATCGGGGAAATTGACTACAAACTCCAGCGGCAATATGACAATTATACCGGACTTAATGAGTTACTCCACTAAGAAGTAATCGGGTTCTTTGCCATTTTCTTTAGAATAAATAACCTGAGTCTAGCCAAAACTAGAGGGGTCGGGCCAGAAGTATCGGACCGGAGATCCCGCTCACGACCTTCATAGCAACGCTACCCAATACCCAGCGACTAAGTCCGGAGCGGGCGTGGGTCGACATCACGACCAGACTAAAGGGAATGGCGCCGGCATAGTCGACAATCTGTTCCGCAGGCTCGCCGGTAAGCACCCGGGACTGCACACTAAGGCCGACTTTTCTAAGCCGTTCTTCTACTCTAGCCAGGTACTTCTCAATCGCCTCCCGCGTCTCAGGTATGTTGCTGAAGTAATGGTCAGACATAACCGGAGACTCAACAACCCTGAGCAGGACTACTTCCACCATCTCAACGCCGCTCTGCTCCGCCAGCGCTTTGACATGGGGAAGTACCGCCTCAGCCAACTCCGAGCCATCCAGCGGTACCACTACCGTCTTCTTGGGCCACATATCATAGGTAACATCCCCGGGCCCCCGCGCCGGAACCAGCCAAACGGGCACCTTGGAGGCATGGAGCACCTTATCCGCCACACTGCCGATAGCCCAGCGTTTGAAACCGGAGCGGCCGTGAGTCGCCATCAGAATCAGGTCGATACTATTTTCATCGGCATAACGGAGGATTTCTTCAGCAGGGTAACCGGAGGCAAGCTCTCCCCGCACCTCTACCTCTTCCTTCACCGGCTTAACTGCCGACTTTTTCCATACCTCTTTTGCCTGACCTTTGATGACCTCTGCCTTATGCTCAATATAATCCCGATGCAGAGGGACCAACTCTCTTTCCTCCGGCTTACAAACGTGAAGCAGTACTACATCCAGACCCAGACTGCCAACGAGCCCTTTGACATAAGGTAAAACTACCTCGGAAAGCTCCGAGCCATCCAGCGTGACCAGCATCCTGCGGTACACTCTTACACCTCCGACTAGAGCCGTTGCTATGATATGATATGTTACCCATCAGGGTATGTCAATAAAGGATGGCCGCTAACTGCTCCTACACAAAGGTAAGCCCGAAGTGTTAGAATAGCATAAGGCAGGTCGGTACCCGGCCAGAGTCTGCTACCGGCAGCGGCTAAGACAACCTCTGAGTCAAATGCTACCAGCCAGGAACTATTCCAGGGAGAAAGATGGGCGATTACATCATAGAAGTAAAAAACCTGGCCAAAAAATTCGACGATCTGGTGGCGGTAGACCATATCAACTTCCAGGTAGCACAGGGAGAGCTATTCGGCTTCCTGGGTCCAAACGGAGCCGGCAAGACCACTACCATCAACATCCTGTGCACACTATCCAAACCAACCTCGGGGCAGGCTATCGTTAACGGCTTCGACGTGGTACGGCAGCAGAGTCAGGTGCGCCAGTCAATCGGTCTGGTCTTTCAGGATCCCAGTCTTGATGAGCGGCTCAGCGGACTACAGAACCTGCGCTTTCACGCCATGGTCTATAACGTACCTGCCTCAATCCGCGAGAAACGGATTGAAGAAGTGCTTAAGATCATGGAGCTCTGGGACAAGCGCCACCACGACGTACGCACCTACTCGGGAGGTATGAAGCGCCGCCTTGAACTGGCCAGGGGGCTACTCCATTACCCCAAGGTGCTGTTCCTTGATGAGCCCACCATAGGGCTTGACCCTCAGACACGTAACCGCCTCTGGGAATATATCCTGGAGCTAAAGCAGCGGGAAGGAACCACCATCTTCCTGACCACACACTACATGGACGAAGCGGATAAAGCGGATCGCATTGCCGTTATGGACTACGGGAAAATCGTGGCTATGGACACTCCCGAGGAGCTAAAGCGCAAGGTAGGCAGGGACGTCATCACCGTGAAAACGGACGACAACACGAAGGCCGCCGAAGAAATCGAGACCCGCTACCAGATTGAGGTGAGACAGGATAATGATGAACTGGTCTTTGCCGTAGAGCACGGCGAGAAGTTTCTGCCCAAATTTATTAGAGAATTCGGCACCAAGATACTAAGCGTCAGCCTGCGCCACCCGAGCCTGGACGATGTCTTCCTCAAGCTCACCGGCCGGGAAATTCGCGAGGAGGAAGTGAGTGACACATTCAAGGCTATGGTCCGCCAGCACGGCCGCCACATGCGGCACTAGAGGAAGCAATGAATAATCTACGGGGAATCTATACCATCTGGTACCGCGATATACTGCGCTTCTGGCACGATAGGATACGCCTGGTGGGAGCTATCTTTTTACCACTTCTCTTTCTCTTTGTCTTCGGCAGCGGTTTCGGCGGCATGATGGGCAACCTCGGCTCAGGGGTAAACTTTGCCCAGTTCATCTTCCCCGGCATCATCGGTATGACGGTAATGATGAGTTCCTTTATGGCCGGCGTTTCGGTAGTCTGGGACCGGGAGTTCGGCTTCTTAAAAGAGGTACTGGTGGCCCCGATTAACCGCGCCTCGGTAGCGATGGGGAAAACACTGGGCGCCGCCACGGTAGCGATGATACAGGGTTCAATTATTATGCTGTTTGCTCCGCTAATCGGGGTCGCACTCACTACGGCGACTGCAGCCGCCATGCTGCCCATGATGTTCCTGCTGGCAATTACCATGGGTGCCTTCGGCGTCCTGCTGGCAACCCGCATCAGGTCGATGGAGGCGTTTCAGGTAGTAACACAGATGCTGCTGTTTCCTATGATATTCCTCTCCGGGGTATTCGTACCGCTGGACAAAGCACCGGCCTGGCTGAGTGTCCTGACCAAGATTAACCCGGCCACCTACGGAATCACCGGTATCCGCCAGGTAGCCCTGGGGGAGACATCGGGAACCGCCTTCGGGGTCAACCTGTTCGGAAAGACGCTGTCTCTCTGGAATAATGTCGGCATACTGGCAGCCATCGGAGCCGTTATGATTCTGCTGGCGATGTGGTCTTTCCGCAATCAGGAATAATCCGCAGGACAGGAAAGGAAATAGACAGGTGCACAAAGATAGTACCGAATCCGATAGAAAGCACCTCTACCTACTTTCTACCGGTGATCCTATCATCTCCCTGGCTCCCTTTCCCTCCCCGCTGGAAGAATACCGCGCCGCCTTTATCGAGCGGGAGTACCCTTTCCTTAACTACTACACCTTTGAGAAAGGGGGCATAGGGAAACTGAGCCTCTCCAGAGGAGAGTTCTGGGATCTCGCCCGATCAGCAGCCTACTGCCTAAGCCGGCTGGGCATAGAAAAAGGCGACCGGGTGGTCCACTGCTTCTCTGCCAACAGCCTCCATGATCTTGCCTTCAGGCTGGCCGCAGTACTGGTGGGGAGCGTACCGGTTACCATCAACTGGCAGGCTGATGATAACGAACGCATCTGTTATAAAGCAAATGTAACCGGGGCAAAGCTGCTGGTATACGATCATGGTTTCAATAAACGGGTAGCAGAATTCAGGCCGGAACTACCCGGGGTATCCTTCCTGCCGACCACACAGATCGAGCGCTCCGAACCTGTCTCCGGCTGGAGCTCGCCAACACTCGACTACGAAGATGAACGGATAATCGTCTTTACATCAGGTACCACCGCCAGACCCAAGGGGGTCAGCCTGCCCCACCGGAGCTACCTAGCCAACCGGCTTACCTTCGAGAAGTGGCTCGGCATGTCGGAAGATACTGACCTGGACCTGCTGCTGGTCAACCCCTTACACCATGCCAACTCAACCGCTCTATCGGACTGGGGTATGCGCCGCCCCCGGGCCATCATACACCTAGTGGAACGCTACTCGACACAGTACTGGAGGATACTGACGGAAGCCGCCGAAAGGAAGCGGGGCATACTATTTGCCGCCCTGGTCTCCCGTCACATAGACTTCCTGGAGTCCCTGGTCAGTACAGCAAGGCTGCCGGTCGCGGAAGACAGACTAAAAGAGGCGCTAGCTCAAACCGATATTATGATCGGCTCGGCACCGGTGGGGCCGAAAACGGTAAAGCAGGTACTCAACTTCAGCGGATACCTGCCGCGTGTCCGCTTCGGTTCAACGGAGACCTGCCTCGAGGTAGTGGCGACCCCCATGACGCTAGCGCCGGAGGCGTTACTGGAGTCATTTGAGGCAGGCTGGTCACACCGGTACCGGGGTGAAGCAATCACCGGCTACTACATCGGGAGGGAACATTACCCCTTTACCAGGGTCAAGGTGGTGAAGTCTATCGATACGGAGGCGGAGGACTACATGCGGCAGTGTGAAACCGGCGAACCGGGCTATCTGATCACACAGGGAGCAAATACCATGAACGGATATGTAGCTGATGCTGAAGCCACGGAGTCCGTATTACGGGAAGGGTGGTATGTCGGCCTGAAAGATATCGCCTTTGCCTTAAGGAATAAAAGTGATGGTGAACCGGACTACTACTGGATGTCACGTGATTCCGAGCTGCTTATCCGTGGCGGCGTCAATTATGCCTATGACCAGGTAGCCGCCGAACTGAACCGATTTCTGACCGCTAACTTCCAGATGCCGGCCGGGGAATTCCAGCTGGCGGTAGTTGGGCTCAGGCTGGAGAGCGAGCATGAGGACAGCTGCTGCGTAACGATAGAACTGGGCGAAGAGGTAGTTCACCGCGAAGCAGAGCTGAAGGCTGACTTTCTCGAAAAGGCCTACCAGACGGTCAGCAAGGGCAGCCGCCCCGACTACCTGCGCTTCGCCCCGATCCCCCGTAACTTTAAGGGATCTATCCTCTATCCCCTCTTAAAGCAGGATTTCTTAAAATCAGTAAAACAGGACGCCGTTTTCCACCGCCGGTAATATCAAAGAACTTCAAATGCCAGACAGGCCGACATTGTAAAATTGATTTCCCCAGTTAATCTCTGCTTAAATAGAGGGTACAGAAGGAGGTAATAATGGAGGGTATCGCACTAAAGGCTGCCACCAGAGATATATCGGGTAAGAAGACCAGGTTCCTGCGCCGCGAGGGCATCACCCCGACCCACCTCTTTGGTCATAATCTTAAATCACTGGCTCTGCAGTGTAACACCAATGAACTCAAGCGAGTTATCGGTCAGGTCGGGACGACCACACTCTTTAACCTGGGCATTGACGGCGAAAAACGCACCAGAAAGGTACTCATTCGGGAGATCCAAACCGACCCGTTGGGTAGACAAATCCTGCATGTTGACTTCTATCAGATAAAAATGACGGAGAAGCTGAAGGTTGAGGTCCCCCTCGCTCTTAGTGGAGAAGCACCGGCGATGAAGATAAAGGGCCGCTCGCTGCAACATGCCCTTAACATCCTGAACATCGAGTGCCTTCCTGACAAGCTCCCCCACGAAATAGAGGTTGACCTAAGCCTCCTCACCGAATTGGGACAGAGCATCCACGTCAAAGACCTGAAACTGAGTGCGGATATCACCGTCAGCAACGACCCCGAACAGTTGATCGTCAAGGTCATTGAAACAGCAGCGGCGAGGGCAGAAGAAGGGGAAGAAGAGGAAGTTCCTGCGGCTGGAGAAACCACACCTCCGGAAGCAGGGCCGGAAGAGAACACGGCTGAGTAAGCTGGCAACTCCAAACGTCCCTCAAGATCGGCGGCTAACGCCCTTGATTGTGTTATGTTAATATGTTATGTTAAAGAGACCTATATTATAGAGACTTTAGAGCCTGATATGCGGGAGGTGTCATGAAAGAGGCTATCAGCAGTTTTCTTGCCTATCTCACCGTAGAGAAGGGCTTCTCCTCAAACACGATAGCTGCCTATAGAAATGACCTGGAGCAACTGGCCGAATTTGCCAGTGAGGAGGCGGCTAAGAGCAGTTCTCTGCCATCGTGGGCCAGCTTCGGCCGAGAGGGCATGCTCAGGTACCTGCTAAACCTCAAGGAGAGGAACTATGCCGCCACTACCATCGCCCGCAAGGTGGCCGCACTAAGGTCTTTCTTTAACTTCATGAAGGCGGAAGGCACCGTCAAAGACAACCCCTCACAGAACGTCGGTTCACCCAAGGTGGGACGGTCGCTACCCAAGCCTATCTCCATCAGCGAGGTCCACCGCCTGCTGGAACAACCGGCCAAACAATCCAGACCGGAAGCGAAAAGGGACATAGCAATACTGCAGCTACTTTATGCCAGCGGGATGAGGGTAAGCGAGCTGGTATCACTAGACCTGGATAACATTGATGTCGAGGAGGGTTCTGTGCGCTGTCTGGGCAAGGGGCACAAAGAGCGCATCATCCCTATCCACCAGCGGGCCGCCCAGGCGATTAAGGAATACGTAAAAGAGGCCCGCCCTAACCTGGTACATCGAGAGGAGACGGCCCTGTTTGTTAACGCCCGCGGCGAGAGGCTGACCAGACAGGGGCTCTGGCAGATACTCAAAGAATACGCCAGAGCAGCCGGACTGGCAAACATCACTCCTCATACCCTGAGGCACAGCTTTGCCACTCATATGCTGAGCGGGGGAGCTGACCTGAGGTCGGTCCAGGAACTTCTCGGTCATGCTAATATTTCAACAACACAGGTCTACACCCACCTGACTACCGAGCATATCCGCCGCACCTATGAAAAATCACATCCAAGGGCTAAATAGAGGGGGAGGTTATCGATGCCCAGTAAATCACGGCACAACCGGGGGAAGCATTCTTTTCAGAGTAAAAAAAATAAGGGCAAGCGAATTACCCCCGTTGCGGTAGCTCAAGAGCAGACAACCTCGCCAGCCGAGCCGACGGCTACCCCTACGCGGATAACGACACCTCGGCCGACTGCGCCCACCACAGCAACGACCAGCCACCCCCATATTACCGCCGAGCTACGCCGGATTGGTATCCTGGCCGGCATCATGCTGGCGGTTCTGGTGGTATTAGCTTTTACCCTACCCTAAAACCCTGCCACGGTAGGTATCGGCATGGACTTTACCCAAGCCAGAGCCAGACTAATCGCTCACCTCGGCAGTGAAATCAGTGACCGGCGGGTACTAGCGGCCATGGCCCGCGTTCCGCGGGAGCTTTTTGTACCCCCGGAGGAACGCCTCTCCGCCTACGGAGACATGCCGCTGCCAATCGGTCTGGATCAGACGATATCGCAGCCGCTGATCATTGCCGTGATGACGGAGGCCCTGGAACTTAAGGGTAAGGAAAAGGTGCTGGAAGTAGGCACCGGCAGCGGTTATCAGGCGGCCATTCTCGCCGAACTAGCTCATCTCGTAATTACTGTAGAGCGCCTCCCTTCGCTGGCAGAAACGGCCCGGAAGACCCTGAACAGTCTGGGCTACAAAAATATTGAGATCCACCTGGCCGAAGAGACCCTGGGTTACCAGGACAAGGCTCCCTATGACGCCATTATGGTCACCGCAGCCGCTCCCGAGATACCCGATGATCTTCTCTCACAGCTGAACGTCGGAGGGCGGATGGTAATCCCGGTAGGCTCGCGCTACATGCAGGAGCTCTATAAGATTACCCGGCGGAAGAAGGGTGACCTGGTTCAAAACCTGGGCGGTTGTCGATTCGTACCCCTCATCGGCAAGAACGCCTGGGAGAAAGAATAACCCGGTAGCTCAAGCTTCATTCCGACCGGAAAGATTATAATGGTATAATGCCATTCAAGGTACAAAGAAGATAGGGGGAAGGCATGGAAACTCAGGAAGCAATAAGGTCCCGCAGAAGCATCCGTAGCTACCAGGTTACCGAGGTGGATGACAAGACTCTGGAGTTTGTTCTGGAAGCAGCCCGCCAGGCCCCATCCTGGGACAATACTCAGTGCTGGCAGTTTATTGTAGTGAGGGATACTGACAGCCGGAACAAGCTGGCCGATATGCTGCCCCGGAACAACTCCGCCGCCAGAGGCATCAGAGAAGCACCAGTGGTAATCGTAGCCTGCGCCGAGCTGGGTAAAGCCGGCTATTTGGGCGGAAGGCTGTCTTCCGATAAGGATGACTGGTATATGTTTGACGTGGCACTGGCAATGCAGAACCTGGTACTGACGGCCCAATCACTCGGGCTGGGTACGGTTTATATCGGCTGGTTTGATGAAGAAAAGGCAACCAGATTCCTTGGCATCCCCGAGGGCTATTCTATAGTGGCGATGACCCCGCTGGGTTACCCCGCCCAGCATCCCAGGCCAAGACCGAGGAAAAAGCTTACCGAGATCGTCTCCTACGAAAAATTCGGCCACAGATAATAGGGTATGGTTCCGGGCAAGCTATGGTGCCCCGGGACTAATCCTGAAACCACCCTGAACCAATTAGGAGGGCGCAATATGTATCAATTAGGTCTAGCTACTCCCTACTGGCTGATAGTTTTGATGTGGGTGGGTAGAATTGTGGTGTTAGTCGCCATCTGCTCCCTGCTCGCCTGGCTCGGTATCAGGGCCCTGGATGCCCTGACCCCCGAGATCAAGGAGCGTGAACACATCGGAGAAAGCCCGCTGGCCACCGGGTTGTTCATCGCCGGCTTCTTTATCCTGGTCGGACTGGTTATCCACGGCGCGGCTACCGCATACACCGCTGTCGGTATTTCCCCGCTGGGTTTTATCTTCGACTTCAGGACCTGGGGGTTGGTCGCCATCAGCTTCGCCATCAGCCTGCTAATCGGACTGGCGCTGCTACGTATTGTGGATAAACTGACCCCAAAGATACCATTTCTGAACATCACTAAAAACCCGAACGCAGTGGGCATCTACGTCTTCGGCTACCTCATATTCTTCGGACTGATACTCCACGCCGCTCTGACAACACCACTATGAAAAAGACCGGGATTGCTATCATTGCGGCATCGCTACTACTGGTCGGGTTAGCCACCTCGCAACAGGTGTGGGCAATGCCCTCGGCCGACTTCAACGAGACGAGCGGCGATGTCTTTGACGAATGGGGGATATACCGGACCAGGGCCTTCGGTAAAGACGGCTTCTACCAGCTGTCGGAGACTACCTTCCGCCCTGTGATAGCCTTTGAGAGCCTGGGCAAGGAATTAGACCGGGCCTACCGTCTGGGCGAGCATATGGCCGCCGAGTACCCGGACCGGATAGAGCGGGCAGAAGCGATATTTCATTTCGTCCGCGACCAGGTAGTTTATACTCCGGATATCGACCAGTTCCAATACGATGAGTTCGCCCAGAACGCCGACGAGCTCGCCATTACCATCGACCAGTACGGGGTTGCTTACGGCGACTGCGAGGACAGTGCCGTGCTGCTGGCTGTGATGTACCGTGGCGCCGGCCTACGCTCGGCAATAGCCCTCGGCGAGGGGCATACCGCCGCCCTGGTCTATCTGCCCGATTATAAAAAGGCAACCGCGGTTTTCGAACTGGACGGCGAAGTGGGGTGGCTCTGGGCAGAAGCGACCGGAAAGAACAACCCGCTGGGCTGGGTGCCCAAGGAATTCACCGGCACCGGCTTAGCCGCCTACGAAATAGGCGAGGAGGAAGTTTACTCGCAGGAACCGACCGTACCGTCAACCGCAGTCGCTCCTATGACTGAGCCTGAACCTTCCTCATTCCGCCCTCCCCTCTTCCTCATCGTCTTAGGGATTCTCTTGCTGGCCTCACTGCTCCGGCGGAGAAGGCAGCGGGGCCGCTAGCGAAGTTAAGGCATATAATGCCGGCAAAATGGCTTTGTATCACTAAGCGTACGTCCCGTACGCAGACCTATGACACTGTTTTTCGCCAGCAGTCTACTCCGTAATCGAGCCAACCTTAAAAACACTGCGACAATCTCTTGATATTCAACAGGTGAGTATAAGTAACGTTATCGGTTGTCGAGGTATGACCAAAGGTGCCGCAACCGAGAGTAAAGGAAGGGGTCAGTCCGGAACCTATACCGACACACCCGTATGACGCAGGCACGTTTACCAAAAGACGGCTGGCATCGATCTCTTGCCCGAACTTCTTCATCAATTCACGGTTCTGCGTGTATATCACGGCCGTATGACCAAGCCCCTGATTCTCCAGTATCCGTTTGCACAGCTGCAGACCAGCTTCTTCATCCTCAACGGTAAATAGAGAAAGAATAGGAGCCAGCTTTTCATGAGCATAGGGACCTTTAAGCTCATCGGTTCTGACCGGCACGACAATCAAACGGATATCCTTATCCTTGCCAATCCCGGCCCGGTCAGCTATGTACTGGGCAGATTTGCCGACCAACTCTCTTTTCAGGGTTCCGGTATCAACATCAAAAGTCACCGGCGTGAAGCGGGTCTTTTCGTCTGCCGTTAATACGGCCGCACCATTTGCCTCCAGGTGATGAATAAATTCATCCCGAACTTTGGCAACCACCACCAGATTGTTCTCGGAACCGCATATTACGCCGTTATCGAATGATTTACTCTTAATGACATTTTGAGCAGATTTAGCGACATCGGCATCGGCACAAATCAACACCGGAGCGTTACCTGAGCCGACTCCTATCGCCGGGGTGCCGGAGCTATAGGCAGCTTTGACCATGCTGGAGCCGCCGGTAGCGAGAATCATAGAAACACCGGGGTGATTCATAAACATGACAGTTTTTTGCCGGCTGCTCCTTTTTAAGACAGGCTGTACCAGATCCACGGGTGCACCGTGCTTTTCCAGAACGCCACGAATGATATCGCAGGTCTTCTTACCTACACCCAGCGCATCACGATGACAGCTTAAGATAAGTGAATTTCGTCCTTTTAGACAAATCAATGTTTTGAAAACAATTGTCGATACGGGATTGGTTACCGGAATCAGACCGAAGACAACCCCTACCGGACAGGCAATATCATGAACCCGGGCCTCTTTATCACTGAGATAGCCGGCGGCAGGACGACCCGATATCGCCTGACATACATCCAGGCTGGCAAAACGGATCTTGGTAACTTTGTCAGCGACAATACCCATTTTGGTCTCAGCGACTGTATCCGTGGCTAATTGCTCGGCATTGTCAGCGACAGCCCGTGCAATTTCACCTAGTAAAGCATCCACCCTGTCCTGCGTCCACGAAGCAAACTGCTTCAGTGCCTTGGTGGCACGAGCCACGATCTCGTTAGTGTCCTGGTCTACGTCTCCTGCGAAAATGTAGCCCGCCACTTTATCATTGGCTACCCTGAGTTTCTCAATCAGGTTCTGGCCCATAGTAGTGGCTATGGTTAAAGCTATTCTGGGGTATTGCCTACATATCTCATCATAGCTCTGTTTAGAGAAATAACGGGCTTTGACATCGGTATGGGCATAGGCAGTAGCCTCGCGCGGCTTATTATCAATCAGACTGAACTCGCCCACGAAAACGATGGGCTCCAAGAAGCCTATCACGCTGTCGGTATCTGTCTCGGTATTCCTTACTTCAAGACGAACCGTACCCTCGTCAATGATGTAACAACCTTCGCCCTTGTCTCCCTGATGCATAATGCAGGTATTCTTGGGAAATTGCACCGGCTCGAGATACTTTTCCAAGACGCCGCCAAGCTCATCGGCCTTAAGTATGTTCAGAAATGACATTATTAATATACTCCCTAAGTATTTATTACACGCCTGTTCGAGTGATACTTTTTCTCATAGTGAGGCAGTTCCCGGCTGCGCTGTCAAAGCTATAGCTAACCTCATCCATCAGCTTCTTCATAAAATATATCCCCAGACCGCCAATCCTCCTTTTATCAAGGTCAGCCTCTAAATCCGGCGGCGGGATCGTATCCGGGTCGAAGGGTTTTCCATTATCATTCACACTGACAACCAGACTATCTCCAATCAACTCCATTTCCAGCCTGATAAGGCCGGTTTTCTGCCCGTAGGCATACTTTATTACATTGGTGCAGGCTTCGTCCACCGCAAGCTGAACTCTATAGACACTGGCGGGATCAGCAGCAAACCTTTCCAGTACTTCGTCGACAAAATTTGCAATGACAGGCAGGTTCTCCAACTTACTGTCAATCTCAAGCTCAAATCGTGCTTTTTTCATCTTAAGGCCCTTTATATTTATGCTGTTCTTTGAGCCTCTATTTTTCTTGCTTGTAGCTGTTGATAGCTTCCTCCGCCTTATCAAACATCTTGAAGAGCTGGGTAAATCCTGATATTTCAAATATCTCCTTGACGTAGGGCTGGAGGCCTGTCAATATGATATCCCCCTGCTGCTCCCTGGCCTTCTTTAATGACCCGAGTAATACTCTTAATCCGGAACTGCTGATGTAATCCAGCTGGCCGAGGTCAACCACCAGACGCACCTTTTCTGCAGCAACCAACGAGTCCAATTTTCGCTCAATATCACTGGCCGCATACGCATCAAGCCGACCGCCCAAAGCGATTACATTTACCCCCCCGGCAGTTCTTTCTGAAACCTCCATTATCAATGTCCCCCTTACATATAGATTACTCTGCTGATGTGCCTGATTATATTCTTTTCGCCACCGTCCAATCAATACTCCGGCCGTCTTTCCGTCGGCTCAGCCGATTTACAGCGCCTTTAATACCACTAAAGTTAAGTCGTCAAACTGGGGCTGACCAATCGAAAAGTCGACAACCTCACTCTTTACCTTATCGACCAGACTGCTGGCAGATAAATTGCTGTTCTCTACAACCAAATTGATTAACCTTTCCTGTCCGAACTGTTCCTCTTTTGCGTCGATGGCCTCCGTTACGCCATCGGTATAGAAGACCACGGTATCGTTACTGCCCAAGTCCAGCTGTATTTCTTCCAAATTGATATCATCAAGAACGCCTAAAGCTATTCCTTTGGCTCCGAGGAGGATAACGCCACCGGTATTACCCCTGAACAACAAAGGGGGATTATGGCCGGCATTGACATAGGTGATTCGCCTCTGTTTCAAGTCCAGTAAAGCGTAGAAGAGGGTAACAAACATTCCGGATTTAGCGTCATGGTAAATCAACTTATTAGCTATCCGTATAGCTTCGGAGGCTGTGGACACACCCATTGCATTAGCACGGACGCACATGCGGGATAGGGCCATAAACAAAGCCGCCGGAAACCCTTTCCCGGAGACATCAGCAATTACCAACCCCCACTTATCCCGGTCGATGGGTATAAAATCATAGAAATCGCCCCCTACCTCCAGTGCAGGCAGGCTGAATGCTCCCAGTTCAAATCCGTCTAAGCGGGGCGTAGATTCCGGCAAAAAACCCTGCTGTATCCGGCGGGCTGTCTCTATTTCAAACTCTTTACGCTCTAAATCACGGCGGTATTTTTCTTTTTCCGCCGCAGTACGCCTCTCTATGACCAGATTGTGTATAATAAGGGCGAAGATAGCTACTCCCGCCGCATTAGCCCCGGTCATCGGCACAATCACTTCCTGGACTACTGCCAGAGCCTGATCATACGGCCTGGCCAGCAACAGGGTTAGACCCATATGAAACAACTCCATCCCGGCAGCAAATATTATCGCCTGCCAAACCCTGGGAAACTCCTTTTTACGCAGCAGGTAAATCACGCCACCCAGCAAGCCGGCAATAATGGTGGCCAGGGAACAGGGAAGCGCGACAAACCCACCCAGGAAGTAACGGTGTAATCCTCCGATCAGACCTGCCCCCAGCCCGACCAGCGGTCCACAGAACAACCCCGCAACTATCGGCCCCAGGTCTCTAATGTTGGCAATAGCGCCCGAGGGAAGGGTTATGCCGCCATAGGTACCGAATATGGACAGGCCGCCGAATAGTAGAATAGCGATTACCTGGCTTCTAATGTTGAATTGCTTATTCAGTATGTCGCTAAAGAACCTGGTGCGGGTTACGATATAGGCAAAAACAACTACTACACTCGCAGTCTTAACCAGGTCTATTAATATATCGGAAACCGAAATGCTCATGTCTGACCCTGTTAATACGGAAGTTATTGATAATGAAAAGCCAGCCAATTTTGTTAGTAAGAACTTAATATCTTAGCCTTACACGCTTGGCCAACGCTGGATTCAGCAGAGGCAAAAAACCGGCTCAGTGCAAAGGCCCCCAAAACAAAAGACAGGGCAGAGAGGGCGGAAAGACCCCCCTGCCCCGTTATCACAAAGCACGTTTGCCGCTCCCTACTTCACCACTACGGTCAGGCTGAAGGTCTGGGCTGCCTTGGTGCCACCCTCCCAGGGCTGGCTGTACTCCATGGACAGGCTGCTGGTACCCGCCTTGAGCGCCTTGAAGGTCCATACCTCCTCACCGCCGGCGCCGACCATCCCGGTGTCTTCGGGAGCATTATAGGTGCCACCCTGCGACTGCAATACGGACGGGTCACCAACGGACTTAAGCTCCCACTGGAAACCGGTGGTGGCATTGGACTCCAGGGTTACCGTCAGCGTACCTCCGGCAGCGATTTCAACCTGTTTCCCCGAAGACGACTCGTCGACAGATACCGCACCGGGAGCGGATGAACCGGCCGGGGAACATCCGGACAGGACCAGCGACGCCATCGCCGCCACAGCAATGAGCACCATAAACCTTTTTCCCATTGTTAGCTATTCTCCTTTACAACGCTTTTATCGAAAATACTGCATCTTTCTTAATCTACTGCAACAGTCCGGTGAAGTTCAGGGTAAAGACTATCGTACCGCCGGCATACAACTGCTGATTCGGCGAGGGTGTGATATCTTCCAGTATCCCGGGACCACCGGACCTGTAGTTCAGGGTATAGCTGCCCGCCGGACAGTTGTCGAAGGTATAGGGCACCGAGCCGTGGGAATCGACGTAAGGCCCGTTCAGAGTGTAGCTGACACTGCCTGCCCAGTCTTCACCGTTAACAGTGGCATTGACTATCACGGTACCCCTGGCCTCGGAGTGGAAGTTCAGGGTGTAGGTTATCGTCTCCCCGGCAGCAAGGTTCTGAGTGGGCTGCGGTGAGATGCTGACCAGGGTCGCCCCGATGGGACCGCCGTCATGGTAGGTGAGAGTGTAGCTACCCGCAGGTAAGCCATCAAAGCTATCCGGCATTGAGGTACTGGAGTCCGTAACCGGTCCGCCGATGCCGTATCTTATTGTCCCTGAACCCACTGCGGTCTGCCAGGTCTTGCCATCAAGGAGAGCATTGACCTCGATGGTACCGCTGGCCTCGGAATGGAAGTTCAGGGTGAAGGTTATGGTATGACCGGACGATACCGTCTGGGTAGGTGAGGGAGAGATATCGGACAGGGTCGCTCCGGAAGGACCGCCCGAACGATAGGAAATGGTATAGGTACCATCGGGCAGGTTGGTCAGCGTCTGCGGCACCGAAGTATCGGCATCCGAGTACGGCCCGCTGATGTTATAGCGGACAGCCCCGCTCCACGACTCACCGTCAAGGGTCGCCTTGATCTTTATTGTGCTAGCTGCCTGCGAGACGAAGTTCATAGTGAAGGTGGTCGTACTATCAGCCGAGGTAGTCTGGGTCGGCTGCGGGGTGATACTGATCAGGGTTGCCTCGGAAGGACCGCCGTGGTTGTAGACCAGGGTATAGGTCCCCGCCGGCAGGTTGTTAAAGGTCTCGGATACCGAGTTATTCGAGTCGGAAACCGGTCCGTTCAGGGTGTAGTCTACATTCCCCGTCCAGCTCGAGCCGTCAAGGGTCGCCTTGACCTTGATGGTACTGGTGCTTTCGGAGTGGAAGTTGAGGGTGAAGGTGGTGGTATGTCCCGCAACCACGGACTGGGTCGGCTGCGGGGTGATGCTGGACAGGGTCGCTCCGGAAGGACCGCCTGCATTGTAGCCTACCGTATAGCTGCCGGCAGCGATATTGCTGAAAGTCTGGGCCACCGAGGACCCGGAATATCCCTGGGGCCCGGTGATGGTATAGTTGACCTTTCCCGCCCAGGAGGCACCGTCAAGAGTAGCATTTACCACCAGCGTCGTGACGGCCTCGGTCTCAAAATTGAGGGTGAAGGTTACCGTACCGCCATCGGACAGCGTCTGCACCGAGACCGGCGTAACATCGGAGAAGGTCGCCCCGGACGGACCACCCGAGCTGTAGCCCAGAGTATAGCTCCCAACAGGTGCGTTGCTGAACGTCTGGGTCGCCGAGGACCCGGAATAGGTCTGCGGGCCGCTTAAGGTATAGTTGACTCCCCCCGTCCAGGTGGCACCGTCAAGAGTAGCATTGACCACTATCGTGCCAACACCGGGCTCCGGCGGCGTCGGCGAAGCCCCCGGCGTCTGGAAGGCCCAGGCCTCCGTCCATGCCGAGGTCCGGCCGCCCTTGCTGGCATTTACCTTCCAGTAGTAGGTCTGGCCTTCGGCCAGCTTTCCGCTGGCTACGGTGTAGCTGGGACCGGCCAGATTCGATTCATCGATAATCAAGTCCTGGAAGTTGCCGTGCTGCGATACCTGGAGTCGATAGGTAGCATCGGAATAATTACAGTTCCAGGCCAGTATCGGCGTCAGTGATGAGACCGTACTACCGTTAGTCGGCGTCTCCAGGGTAACCGTTAACGCAACCCCCTCGCTGCAGCCGGAAAGGCCGAGCAGCCCCACCAGCAACACCAGCAAAAAGGCGGCGTACTTCCTGTACTTTTTAAACATTCTCACTTCTCCCTCCCGCAGCCATTTTCTCTCTCCTACGCTTATCCGCAACCAACTCAAAAGAAAATGGACCAGTTTATTTTGACATTTATTATATCACGGACTGTCAATGCTATTTCCGGAGAAAGCCTCCGGGAGCTCCCTGATATTTTACAACAGGGAGGCTAAACATTTTCTAAACATCTTCGCTGGCAGCACCCGAAACGAGGGACTGTTGATACGGTAAGGTCGATGCAGTATAATGGTGAATTGACAGTCAGACAGTAAAACCCCGGTTCATAAGGAGACGAGATGGAAATCAGGAAGACCTACCAGAGCGTAAACCCCGAGTTGCTCTATGATGAGATAAGGGACTTCGCCCTTAAGCAGGGGGTAGTATTATCGGAGACCAAACTGGAAACATACCCTATCGCCGGTGACTCATCGTCATTCATCTCCCGGGGTAACCTGGCCTTCAAGACGTCGAACAAAGCCGATGAGAAAGGAAGGGAGTGTCTCAGGGTCCATATCGTGGGCTCAGCCAAGGGCGAGACCAGAGTAATAATAAATGTCGACGAGGAGCTTTTCCCGCTGGAAAAACTCTCCACTCTACAGAAAGACCTTGATTTTGTTTTCACTTCATATGAAGTGACCCACCCTGATTCCTGAGTAGTGCGGAATAAACGGGGCTGCGGCAGGATAGAGCAAACTGAAGGAGAACCGTGAACCAGATGAAGCAGTATACGCCAGGAAATATTCGTAACCTTTCCCTGCTGTCCCATTGCGGCGCCGGCAAGACGTCGCTGTCAGAGGCAATTTTGTTCACGATCGGCATCACTAACCGACTGGGTAAGGTTGATGATGGGACGACTACGTCAGACTATGACCCGGATGAGGTGAAACGTAAGATAAGCCTTAACCTGACCCTGCTCCCCTGCGAGTGGCAGGCTGCCAAGATCAACCTCATCGATACCCCCGGTTACACCGATTTTGTCGGCGAGGTCAAAGCAGCCGTCCGGGTCAGCGAGGGAGCGGTAATCGTGGTCTGTGCCGCCTCCGGCGTCGAGGTCGGTACAGAACAGGTCTGGGGCTATAGCGAGGAAGCCGGCTTAACCCGGCTGATCTTCGTTAATAAGATGGACCGGGAGAACGCTGACTTCTACCAGACTGTGGAACAGATTCAGGCAAAGTTCGGCGCCAGGTGTGTCCCGATACGCTTGCCGATAGGCGCCCAGAGTGATTTTCAGGGAACGGTCGATCTGCTGACAATGAAAGCCTACCTCGGTTCTAAAGGGGAGGAGGGAGAGATACCCTCCTCGGTAAAGGCGCAAGCGGCCTCCTTCCGTGAGAAACTAATCGAGGCCGTAGCCGAAGTCGACGACCGTCTTATTGAGAAGTACCTCGGCGGTGAAGAGCTCAGCCTGGAAGAGCTAACCGATAGCCTGTGCAAGGCGACCAGGACCGGGCAGGTTGTACCCATTCTGGTCGGCTCCGCTCTACAAAACATTGGTACTGCCCCCCTGCTCGACGCCATATATCACTATCTGCCCTCACCCGAAGAGCGGGAAGTAGCTATCGTCGATGAATCCGGTGCCGAGGTGGAGAAGATTAAGCCCGGTCAGGATGCCCCGCTGGCTGCCCTGGTGTTTAAGACCAGCGCCGACCCCTACGTGGGTAAGCTTACCTACTTCCGGGTCTATCACGGCGCCATCGACAGCAACTCCCAGGTATGGAACGTAAAACGTGGCGAGATAGAGCGCATCGGCCAGTTGTTTATCCTAAGAGGCAAGAGCCAGGAGGCGGTACCTCGGATCGGTGCCGGAGACATCGGCGGGGTAGCCAAATTGAGTATCACCGGTACCGGTGATACCCTGGGCAGCCGGGACAAGCCACTAAGAATCGCTCATGTGCCCTTCCCGAAACCTATCTTCAGCGAGGCGGTACACCCCAAAACCAAGGCCGATGTCGATAAGCTGGGGACAGCCCTCGCCAGGCTTACCGAAGAAGACCCCACTCTACGCGTAAGCAGGGATAACGACACCAACGAGACTATCCTCTCCGGCCTCGGGGAGACGCAGCTGGCCGTAGCTGCTGATAGGATGCTGCGTAAATTCGGGGTCGGCGTGGAGATGGCGACACCAAAGGTTCCTTATAAGGAGACCATTACGGTAACGGCTAAAGCCGAGTACAAACACAAAAAACAGACCGGTGGACACGGACAGTACGGACATGTTCTGCTCGAGCTGGAGCCCCTGCCCCGCGGCAGCGGTTGTGAGTTTGTCGACAGAGTAGTCGGCGGTACTATCCCCAAAAACTACATCCCCTCGGTAGAGAAAGGGGTCCACGAAGCGATAATGGAAGGCGGGCTAGCCCGTTATCCGGTGGTGGACGTAAGAACGATACTATATGACGGCAGCTTTCACCCGGTTGACTCCTCAGACATATGCTTCAAAATTGCCGGAGCGCAAGCACTGAAGAAGGGCCTGACCCAGGGACAACCCATTCTCCTCGAACCGATAGTAAACGTCAAGGTGAGGGTACCTGAGGAATTCACCGGCGACATTATCAGCGACCTTAACGGCAAACGGGCACGGGTGCTGGGTATGAACCCGGAGGCAGGAACGAATACTATTGAGGCTCAGGCACCACTGGCCGAGATTCTGCGCTATGCCATAGACCTGAAGTCGATAACTCAGGGCCGGGGCAGCTACACTGTGGAGTTCAGCCACTACGAAGAGGCACCGGCTCAGATTACCCAGAGGATAGTTGCTGCGAGGCAAGCAGAGAAGAGCTAGGAATACCTCCCGCCTGTTGCCCGCTTAAGAGGGTGCCTTAATCCCCGGCGGGACACCATCAAAACACCATCAAATTTACAGGAGGCCACCACCTCTATCTGGCAAGCTTCCTCACGTGCTTGATGTACCTGAGACAACCGGCATCAGTACCCACTATCGCCTCCGCAGCACGCATAGTATTAATCATCGCGACATCCCTGGGGTCAATCAGGGCCATATCCAGTCCCGCCTCAAGAAGCATCGCTAGGAAAGCCTGGTTAATCAAGCTGCGATGAGGTAAGCCGAAGGAGATATTGGACAGCCCTACCGAGGTCTTTACCCCCCGGCTTCCGTAGCGCTTCTTGATTTCCCGGACACTCTCAATCACAATACGCCCCTGCTCCTGATTGCTGCCGATAGTCATCACTATCGAGTCAATATACAAACGGGAGGGATCCACACCGGCATCATCCAGAGTGGAGAGCATTATGTCTACTTCATCGAGACGCTCCTCAACCGTCCTGGGCATGCCAACCTTTCCTCCCATAGGCAGTCCGATAATGTCACCGTCAAAACGCTTAACGATATCAATGAAGGCCCGCCCTCTGGGATCATTATTAATGGAGTTGATCAGAGGGCGTTCCTGGCAAAGCGCTAACCCGGATGCCATTGCCTCGGCACTGGGGCTGTCAATAGATAGGCGTACTTTACCCACCTCATCATGGATCAGCCCGATGACCCATTTCATATCATCAATCTCATGCTCCATACTGGTAGCAGTATTAACATCAAGAATATCCGCGCCTGCCTCTACCTGCTCCCGGGCAAGACGCCTGATGACAGCTCCGTCCTTAGATTCAAGCGCTGCCTTAACCGCCTTCCGTGTCGAGTTAATCAATTCTCCGACGACTAGTATTTCAGTCACCCCCTTTCCATACCCTCAAAGCCAGCCTGCCATACTGCCGGCACAATCTGTCTGCCCGCTTATTAAGCCAAACCGGTTAGTGCCTTTATCTTATTCAGCCCGTCGACAGCGCTTTCCGCATAAGCATCGGCCCCTATCCGCCTCGCCCATTGCTCGCTACAGGGTGCCCCGCCGACAATAGTCTTGACCTTATCCCGAATACCGGCCTTTTTCAGCTCTTCCTCAAGCACCATCTGTTTTTGCATGGTAGTGGTCAGCAGCGCGCTGCTACCAACTACATCGGCCCCCACCTCCCGGGCTTTCTGAACAAAGTCGGCGATGGGCACATCCCTACCCATATCATATACCTCAAAGCCATTGGCCAATAAGAAGGAAACCACTATCGATTTCCCGATGTCATGGATATCCCCTTCTACCGTTCCGATGACTACCTTCTTGGCTACCTTAACCTCCGTCGCCGGTAGCGCCTCAACGCATATTGCCGAAGCCGCCTTCATCGCCTCAGCCGCCAGCATCAACTCAGGCAGGAACAACTGCCCCCGGTCAAAGAGATCACCGACCTCAGTTATCCCGGGGACAAATCCCTCCGTTAGCACATCGTTGGGATTCATCCCGGCCGCCAGTGCCTTACGGGCAATTTCCTCAGCCCTGTCCTTATCGTAGTCAATAATTGACTGCTTTGCCTCCGCCAACAATGCCTCGTTCACCATGGTTTCACACTCCTCAGGCTGCTCTCTGCATCTCCCTGCTAATACTCTCCACCGGGGCAAGAGACAATACCACCATCCGGTCGATACCAGCCAGGTCCGGGAATACCTCTATCCTGGCGGAGGGGAAAAGGCGGCGTAGCAGAGCGGTCACTGCCCCGCCCTGTTCCTGTCCTATCTCCAGAAGCAGGAAGCCCCCGGGACGGAGCCTATCACCTATCTTACTACACAACCGGCCTATCTTTTCCAACCCATCCCGGCCTCCGTCGAGCGCCAGCAACGGCTCGAAATCCGCCAACCCCAGCCGGTAGGCCTCCCGTTGCGGAACATAGGGAAGATTAGCCACGACAAGGTCGACGGGCCCGGGTAAAGGATCAAGCATATCACCGGCCAGAAGACGTATTCTATCCGCTACCCCATGGCTCTGGCAATTAAGCCGGGCCACCCTGAGAGCAGGAGCCGATATATCAGTAGCATATATTCTGACTTCGGGCAGGCTCAGCGCAAGCACGACGGCGATAGCGCCACAACCGGTGCCGATTTCAGCCACGCTCATAACCGGACATCGGCGCGCAATCTCGAGAGCCGTATCTACCAGCAACTCGGTTTCCGGGCGGGGAATCAAGACACTGCTATCAACAGAGAAGCTCAACCCGTAAAACTCGCGGCGCCCCGTAATATAGGCGGTAGGCTCACCGCCAAGACGGCGCTCAACCAGTCGCCAGAAACCGGCTGCCTCACGGGGAGCCAATCTACGCTCCGGCTCCTGATATAACTGAACCCGGTCTATTCTTAAAGCATGCCTCAACAGCAACTCGGATTCTAAGCGGGCATCCTCGACGTTGCCAATGGCAAAGGCTTTTCGGGCACGAGTGAGAGCCTCTTTTACCGTCATATCACCTACTCTTCCAACAGCTTCGCCTGATCATCGGCAGCCAAGGTATCGACAAGTTTGTCCAGATCTCCTTCCATAATCCGGGGTAGATTACGGAGGGTTAAACCGATACGATGGTCGGAAACACGATCTTGAGGGAAGTTATAGGTCCTTATCTTTTCTGCCCGGCCGCCGGTGCCTACCTGGGAGCGGCGCTGCTCGGTTATCTCATCTTCCTGCTTCTGCTGCTCGATATCCAGCAGGCGGGCACGAAGTACCGCCATTGCCCTATTTCTGTTCTGCAGCTGCGAACGCTCGTCCTGACAGATGATCACCATACCGGACTGCAGGTGGGTAAGGCGTACGGCAGTAGACACCTTATTCACATTCTGACCACCGGCTCCCCCGCTGCGGTAGAAGTCAACCTTCAGATCATTGGGATTGATTGATACCTCTACCTCGCTCGCCTCGGGCAGTACCGCCACGGTAACTGTCGAGGTATGAATTCGCCCTGACGATTCGGTGACAGGCACCCGCTGCACCCGATGCACCCCCCGCTCGAATTTAAGCCGGCTGAAAGCACCGACGCCCTTTACCTCGAATATGATTTCCTTGAAGCCACCCCGTCCACTCTCACTACTATTAATAATGTCTATCGTCCATCCCTTAGATTGAGCATACCGGCTGTACATACGGAAAAGATCAGCAACAAACAGGGCGGCTTCATCACCACCAGCCCCCGCCCGAATTTCCATAATAACATTCTTTTCACCACTGACATCCCGGGGGACAAGGGCCGTCTTCAGCCCGGCCAGGATACGCTCCAGGTTCGCTTCAAGGCTCCCTATCTCCTGCTTGACCAGAGCCTTCATCTCCTCATCAAGTTCGCCATTCAGCATTGCCCTGGTCTCCGCCAGGGAACCGGCAGTTGCCTTATAATCCCGATACTTAGCCACCAGTTCCTCAAAACCAGCCCTCTCCTGGGCCAGCGTCTGCAACCGCTTTACATTAGAGGCTATTTGCGGCTCAGCCATCTGCTCGGTCAACTCCTGGTAACGATGCTCTATCTGCTCCAAACGCTCCAGCATAATTCGAATTACCTCGTCCAATATTATAGCACAGCCCCGGTTAGCGCTTTAAACAGGTAAGAAAGCCAGCCCGGTCTCGATTGACGGGTGCCGGCCGCTGTTGTATGATGCAGAAAATTAGAGACAGGGCGAAACCATCGGCACAAATCTGATGTCTTATGTTCATGAGTAAAGCGTCTCGCTACCCACTGATAGAAGAAGTAGACCTGAAATCATCAATGCCTGATACCTTCGATCTCTTCAGGAATGAGCAGTTCAGCTTCTTTCTGGACAGCGGGATGGATCCGCATAAGCTGGGGCGCTATTCCTTTATCGGCTCAAACCCTTTTCTAGTAATCAGAAGCCGTGGTACTGAGACTACGCTCCGCCGGGGAACCGAAAAGAGCAGACTGGGCGGCAGTCCCTTAGACACACTGAGTAATCTACTGGAAGTCTATCGGCTGGACTCCGGCCCCTCGCCGGTACCATTCATCGGCGGCGCCGTCGGCTACTTAAGCTATGACCTCTGTCACTTTATTGAGCGGCTACCCGAGACCGCCGTCGATGACCTCAAGCTACCCGAGTGTTACTTCGGCTTCTACGACCTGATCCTGTCATTTGATAACCTGCGGAGTAAGGCTTATATCATCTCAACCGGCTTTCCTGAACTAATAGAGGAAAAAAGAAGAAAAAGAGCCGTCGAACGCCTCAGTGAAGTAAAGGCCAAGCTGGCTAAGGCACCGGGCCCCGGACAAGAGCCGCCTCCGATAACTACACCCCCATCTACCGAGACGGTGAAACTCAAGGGCGGATTCACTCATTCTGAATACATCAAGGCGGTTGAGAAAGCCCGGCAGTATATCATCGCCGGTGATATCTTCGAGGTAAACCTCTCCCAGCGCTTCGAGGCCGAACTCCGCGTTGCCCCGTATGAGTTATACAAACGGCTACGGCGGATAAACCCGGCACCCTTTGCCTGTTATCTCGGCTTCAATGAGATCACCGTGGTAAGCGCCTCTCCGGAGAGGTTTCTTCGCCTGAGAGGAGACCGGGCAGAGACACGTCCCATCAAAGGCACCCGCCCGAGAGGAAAGACCCCCGAGGAAGACAAGGCGTTAGCCATAGAGCTTCTCAACAGCACAAAAGAGCGAGCCGAGAACATTATGATTGTCGACTTAGAGAGAAACGACCTGGGCCGCGTATGCCGTTTCGGCACCGTCAAGGTGACCGAACTGGTGATACTGGAGATGTTCCCTACCGTATTTCACCTTACTTCCACCGTGGAAGGCAGGCTCAGGGAGGGCAAGAACGGCATCGACCTGATTAAAGCTACCTTCCCCGGCGGTTCCATAACAGGAGCCCCCAAGATACGCTCAATGGAGATTATCGACGAACTGGAACCGACCAGAAGAGGCCCCTATACCGGTAATATCGGCTATCTAAGCTTTAACGGCGACCTTGACCTCAATATAGTTATTCGCACCTTTCTGGTCAAAGGCAGTAAATCCTACTTCCAGGTGGGCGGCGCCATTGTCTATGACTCGGACCCCGAGGCCGAGTACCAGGAAACGCTGGATAAGGCAAGCGCACTGATTGACGCCTTAAACAAGACCACAACTGAGGGAACTGAAGACGGATACGGTTATAGTAATCGATAACTACGATTCATTTGTTTATAATCTCGCCCAGTACCTGGGGGAACTGGGATGGGAACCGCTGGTCTACCGGAATGACCGGGTAACCCTGGAACAAATCGAGAGCCTTGGCCCCTCCCACATTATCATCTCCCCAGGACCCGGTACCCCGCTCGATGCGGGAGTCTCCAACGATGTTATACGCCGCTTCGCCGGCGCCATTCCCATCCTCGGTGTCTGCCTGGGCCACCAGTGTATCGGGTATGCCTATGGTGCCCGGGTCGTCCGTGCCCCTATTCCCACACACGGGAAGCGTTCCCTGATCTACCACGACGGCAGGACGATATACCGGGGCCTGCCCAGGCCATTCGAGGCAGGCCGTTACCACTCCCTGGTAATAAAGGAGTCTACACTCCCTGCGGCGCTGGAACTGACCGCAATGACCGGCGACGGAGTAGTAATGGGAATCCGCCATAAAGAATACGTCGTTGAAGGAGTACAGTTTCACCCGGAGTCAATAATGACCGATGTCGGCCACGATATACTAAAGAACTTTCTCAGCTTTTCACAGCCGAGTTGGACCAGGGAGCAGACCGGTGAGTAATGTCGTCTACCTGAATGGTGCTCTGATACCCCGCAGCCGGGCTAAGGTATCCGCTCTGGACTACGGTTTTCTCTACGGACTCGGCCTCTTCGAGACCATGCGCGCCTACGAAGGACAGGTGTTTCGTCTGGAAAGCCACTTAAGCCGTCTGAGCCGTTCCGCCGAATTACTGGGGATACCGGTCATAATATCAGAGTTGAGAGATGCGATAAGAGAAACTCTCGAGGCTAACCGTCTCCGCAATGCCCGCATCCGCGTCACTATCTCCGCCGGCGAGGGGAAAATGCCCCCCAATCCCAAGACATGCCGGAAGCCCACGGTGCTGGTGCTGGCGGAACGCTATCAGCCCTACCCCCAGGAGGTCTACCGGAGAGGCTTCCGGGCAGTTATCTCATCTATCCGCCGCAACAGCCAGTCCCCTCTGTCCGGACTGAAATCATCCAGTTACATGGAGAGCCTCCTCGCCAGACAGCAAGCCGGAGAAAGGGGGGGTGACGAAGCCATCTGTCTCAATGAAAAGGGATTTCTTGCCGAGGCCAGCATGAGCAACATCTTTCTGGTAAGCGAGGGTATACTGAGAACGCCGGGGGAAGAAAGTGGCATTCTGCCCGGAATTACCCGGAGCGTGATCATAGAGCTGGCCCTTAAGCTGGGTATCAATGTGCTTGAAGAGGACATCAGACCGATTGAGCTTTTCCAGGCCCAGGAAGCCTTCCTGACCAACTCACTGATCGAGGTAATGCCCCTTACCGAGATAGAAGGTAAGCCCGTTGCCTCGGGGAGACCGGGGGCTCTCAGCGAGAGGCTGCTTACGGAATACCGGGAGCAGGTTCTCAACGGTTGAATTTGATCTAGCTATAAAAATGGTGCACCCGGTGCTTTTATCTCTACCGTTACTGTGCTTTAATCTATGGTGTGGAAAGGCAAGGGGGCAATATCGACTCCGCTGCTAACAGCAGAGACTTTCGTCCGCCTGACTGTGTCAGGATCACCATCTTCGGCTTTGCCACGACGGCCCTCTGGAGCAGCCTGCACATTATCATCCTGCCACTCAGGATAATGGAATTCGTCCCCGAATCACAAAAGGCGACCTGGCTCGGGCTGCTTACTTTTACCGGCCTGCTCCTGGCAATAGCCGTCCAACCGATAGCCGGAATGGCCAGTGACCACTCCGGGTCCGGGTGGGGACGGAGGCGGCCTTTCATCCTTGCCGGCGGTATACTGACGCTGTCGTTCCTGCCCGGAATAGGCCTCGCCGGCAGCTTAGCCGCCCTCTTTGCCATCTATTACCTGATGCAGGTTAGTGCCAATACCGCACTGGGCCCGTATCAAGCCTTTATTCCCGACCTGGTGCCGGCAGATAGAAGAGGGCTTGCTTCAGGAGTAAAAAACCTGATCGATGTAGTGGGTGGGTTCACCTTCGTCTGGTTGGTAGGCCAGCTAATGGACCGCTACTCTCCCGGACCGGGCAGCCAGTGGCTATGGTTTAGCCTGGGCGCACTGGCCGCCGTCTTCCTGGGTACCATGGTCTTTACCATCATGAAGGTCAAGGAGCCGCCCGGAGCCGGCGGCCCCAGGTTACCTTTCCTGACCACACTGACGAGAAGTTTCCGGATCGATACCAGAGCAAACCCCGACTATATCCGTTTCCTGCTGGCCCGCCTCTTGTTTGTTATCCCCCTGACCACCTTCCAGGTGTTCGGTTTATATTTTTTCCGTGATGTCGCCGGTGTTCCTAATCCTGCTGCGGTAATGGGTAACTTTATCCTGGTCTCCGGTGGTTGTATGCTGGCAACAACCTACCTCGCCGGCCGTCTCTCGGACAGGTTGGGAAGGAGGCCGGTCGCCCTTATATCGGGAATCATCGGTACGGTAGGGATCGGGCTCCTGTTCTTCTTTCACAGCTACCACCTGATGCTGCTTGCCTCCGTCCTGATGGGGATTGGCTTCGGCGGCCTGATGAGCAGCAACTGGGCTCTGGCAGTAGACCTGGTACCCAAGGAGAAAGCCGGGCAATACATCGGCCTGACTAACCTGGCTACTGCCGGCGGCTCGGCACTGGCCCGCCTCAACGGACCGATGATCGACTTCTTTAACATCCGCAGCCCCGGCTCGGGCTACTCGGCCATGCTGCTAGCCGCAGTCCTATCTCTTATTGCCAGCTCAACCCTGTTATGGGGGATTAAGAAAAGATAGGGGTGGTATCCATCCCTGAGCACCGGCAAAGGCTATCGCTCCGTAGGCCAGTGTCCTCCCCGCCAAGCAGGCCAGGTAGAATTTCCACAGGGGAAAGCGCAGGGCACCAGCCGCTATCCCAAAGAGATCAAAGGGAAAGACGGGCACCAGGTTAAAGCCGAAGATAACCCAAAAGCCCCACTTCTTTATCCACCTCTGTACCCGTTCGTAGGCCTTTCTCTTGTCCAGCTTCAGAATTGCCCGACCGCTATACCCTGCCATGTAGCTGGTCAGCTCACCAACGGCAGCACCGCTACCACCGGCCAGTCCGATAAGGGCCGGATGAAGACAAGGAATGGTACCGAGACCGAAATAGATCCAGAAGCTGGGGATAGGGACCAGAACAGTGGCGTTCCAGAGCATACTGCCCAAGAAAATACCGGGGTAGCTTAAAGCACCGAGTTCGGTAATGCTGTCTCGATACCGGATGATGACAACCGTAATGAAAACCACCGTGGCGATACCCAGAATGGGAAGGACTTTCCCTCTCATCAATGCTCCCAGCCAGTCCCTCTTCTCACCGGGCTGCCTATCACGGCTAAACATACTGCGCATTTGGTCTCTATATTAGCATATTCGAGAGGGTAGAACGTAAAAATGGAATAGTCGCATCAAAGAAAATAACATGAACTTCATGCGCCATACCGAATCAGGCCACTAAATAGTTTGCAGCGACGT
The DNA here is from genome assembly GCA_028716225.1 of Dehalococcoidales bacterium. Taxonomy (NCBI): domain Bacteria; kingdom Bacillati; phylum Chloroflexota; class Dehalococcoidia; order Dehalococcoidales; species Dehalococcoidales bacterium. The sequence goes on from JAQUQE010000006.1 coordinate 29,712, forward strand.
GTAGCCAGGGTATTCTCACGGAATATGGCCCCTTCACTCCCGTTTTCCAAATCTAAACATTTCCTAAATACCGGTAAAACGGCTTGTAATACGTCCGGGATGTATTATAATAGTGACTGAAGGCCGGTGTGCTTGTCCCATCGATAATGACAGATATAAGGAGGGCTACATATTATGAATAGGACATGGAAGTCAAAGACGGCGAGCATCTTGATGATAATAGGAGGTTTCCTGGGCGTTATCTTCGGCATCATAGTGGCGGCTATCAGTATCCCCGTCGGGGCAGTGACCGCCGAGATGCTCCCTGTATTCGGGATATTCCTGGAAGGTATCGGCCCGGGGTTAATCGCTCTAGGTATAGTAGCCATAGTAGCCGGTATAGTCACGCGGAGAAGAAGCAATTGGGGGCTTGCGCTAGCAGGGGCAATCTGTGCCATGTTTCCCATTCTACCCCTGGGAATAGTCGCTATTATATTTGTCGCTATGGGCAAGAAGGAGTACGCCTAGATTCAAATCACGAACTGTGCTCCTAAGGATATCACCCCGGCAATCTGTTTTTCCCAGCATATAATAGAGGTATCCACTACAAACACCGCTCAAAGGTATTTAGGGAATACCTGAGTGATATCTATTGGCGGTTATAGCAAGGTATTCAGAACATTAGGACAATACCATTATGCATCGTTGCTCTAGTTGTGGCTTGCGCTCAGGTTGAAATGAAAGACAAAGACAGCGACAAAACTAAAAGACAGTTGATACAGGAACTTGAGGCTATGCGCCGGCGCATAGCCGGATTAGAGGCATCAGCGGCTGAGAGCCAGTTCATGGAAAGAGACCGGGCTGGGGAGGTAAAGAAGCTGTTCGTGCAAGGGCCGGTAGTTGTCTTCCGGTGGCGGGCCGAAGAAGGCTGGCCGGTCGAGTATGTTTCTTCGAACCTCGAGAGTCAATTCGGCTACAGGCCGGCTGATTTTACCGACGGCGGGATATCATACCGCGACATAATCCATCCGGAGGACATACCGCATATATTAGAGGAATTGGAGCGATGCGATGAAAATAGCAAAGAATATCTCAGGCAGGAATACCGCATCAGAAGCAAGGACGGCGGTTACAGATGGGTCTATGATTATACTCTGTTAATAAGGGGCAGTACCGGAACAGCGACACACTATCTCGGCTATATTACAGACATCACCGAGAGCAAGCAGGCGGGAGAGGCAGTTCGGGAATCCGAAGCCAAATACCGGTTCCTCACCGAGAACATGACCGACATAGTCTTTACTATCGACCTGAATATGAAGACCACATATGTGAGCCCATCCGTGGAAAGAATCCTGGGCTTTACTCCCGAAGAGAGGATGAGACAGCAACCGCAAGACCAACTCACCCCGACATCGTATAAATTAGTCGCGGAGACACTGCAACGAGAATTGGAAAGAGAAAGGGCTACCGGGATAGTTGCCGATAAACTATTTACTCTTGAGCTGGAATACTATCACAAAAACGGCTCGGTAATAATCACGGAGGTAACCGCCCATGCCATTCGAGATGAGCAGGGTAAGCCGATCGGCGTCTACGGGCTGTGCCGCGATATCACCGAGCGGAAGAAGGCAGGGGAACAACTACGGGAGAGTGAGGGAAAATACCGTCTACTCGCTAACAATGCGGCGGATGTTATTTGGACCATGGATATCGATAACCCCACCCAGCTGATCTATATCAGCCCTTCCGTAAAGCAACTGCTAGGTTACAGTATTGAAGAAGCTAAGAGCAAGAAGATGGAGGAGATTTTTACCGATACCTCGTTTAAGCGTGCCATGCTGGTTTATGCGGAAGAAATGGCCAAAAAAGACGATTTTACAACAGGAGGAGCAGTAGGATCGAAAACGATCGAGTTTGAGTTGAAGCGTGCTGACGGATCTACAGTCCCTGTGGATATTAATTACAGCCTAATACGAGGCCCCGACGATCAACCCGTTCAGATGTTGGCGGTAGCCCGTGATATTACCGAGCGTAAGAGGATGGAGGAGGAGTTGGAGCAGGAGCGTGCGCTGTTTGTCAGCGGCCCCACCATCGTCTTCCGATGGCTTGCCGCCGATGGCTGGCCTATCGATTACGTCTCTCCCAACGTATACGATCTGCTGGGCTATACCGCCAAAGAGCTGATGGATGGTAAGCACCTATTCGGGGATATGTTACATCTCGATGACGTTCGTCGAATAGCCGAAGCAAACGAAAAGGCCGAACAGCGGAAGGGGCAGAGGATATTGATGGGTGAGTACCGCATCCTGACCAAGAATGGTGAAATCAAGTGGGTGCATGAGCACACGATGCTGGTCAAGGATGACCAAGGAGCGGTCAAGTACCATCACGGCTACGTTACCGACATCACCGAACAGAAAAAGACAGAGGCAGAGAAGCGGGAGATGGAGAGGAAGGCACAGGTGACCAGCCGTCTAGCATCGGTGGGCGAGATGGTCTCCGGCATCGCCCACGAGATAAACAACCCACTAACCAGCGTGGTCGGCTTCTCCGAGCTGCTGATGGAAAAAGACCTGCCCGAAGACTTGAGGAAGGACGTGGAGATTATCCACGGTGGTTCACAGCGGGCCGCCGACATCGTGAAGAGGCTGCTTACCTTCGCCCGCCAGCACAAGCCGGAGCGGACCTGTACCGGAATCAACGAGATCCTCGAAAGCACCCTGGCCCTGCGTAAGTACGCCCTGGAGACCTCCAACATCGAGGTGATTACTCTGCTCGATACCGAACTACCCTGGACAGTGGCCGATGCCGGACAGCTCCAGCAGGTGTTCCTCAACATCATCGTCAACGCCGAGACGGCGATGAAGAAGGCCCACGGCAGGGGCAGGCTTACCATCAGGACGGAGCAGGCCGGCGATAGGATACGGATATCGTTTGCCGATGACGGGCCCGGCATAGCCGGGGAGAACCTGGAGAGGATATTCGACCCCTTCTTCACCACCAGGGAGGTGGGTGAAGGAACCGGCCTGGGCTTGAGCCTGGCCCACGGCATCGTCGTCGAGCATAATGGCGCGCTGTATGCCGAGAGCGAGGAGGGCAAGGGGGCCACCTTCTTCGTCGAGCTGCCCGTAGTGATGGAGGAGGAGAAGAAGATAGAGCGGGTCGAGGAGGTCGAGACAGCCGGGAAGACCGTCGGGGGCCGGATACTGGTGGTGGATGATGAGCCGGCCATAATGGCGTTCCTGAAGAAATTACTCGGCGGCGAGGGTTATGATGTGGCGACGGCAGGCAGCGGCAGAGAAGCCCTTGAGATGACTAAGGAGCAGAGGTACAACCTTATCATCTGTGATATTAAGATGCCCGGCTTAAGCGGCGCCGAGCTGTACGACGAGCTGGGGGGAATAGCCCCTTCCCTGCAGAAGAGGGTCATCTTTATCACCGGAGACGTGATTGGCCCTGCCACCAATAAGTTCCTCAAAGCGACCGGAGTCCCTCACATAAACAAGCCCTTTGATATCGCCGAGCTGAAGAAAGAGATAAACCGGGTGATTGTTAGTGCCGGGTGAAACGGGGGCGTTCCGGCGATAACAAAGACCAACCGACATTGCCCCCCGGCCACAACCTCTGCTATACTTTGAACAGCATGCCCCCATCGTCTAGAGGCCTAGGACATCGGCCTTTCAAGCCGGTAACAGGGATTCGAATTCCCTTGGGGGCACCAGCGAATCACCTCAATCGGACGGAATACTCCCTCAACTATCCCATCGGAGATTGTAGCGCGATTTCCACTACCTCACCATCACCAAGGTAATAAATGCGGTTAATTTCAGAGCGGCTGTCCGGGCTAATCCGGGTCAGCTCTTCCGTTACCGCCACAGAGTCTATCGACCGGTTACCTTCTTCGATAAGCACCAGCCACTTGTGCCTTGCCCCAACCGTCCTGAGCTGCTCATTAGCCTGTGAAACCAAGTGCTTGAACTTCTCTATTCCAGCGGTACCATGCTCCGGAGCCGGGTAGCCGATCTGACCGAGACTAATAGTAAGAATGCTACCATCATAGCCAGTCTTCTTCAGCCGGCAGCGGAAGCTCTCCGGTAAGGAGAAGGATAATTTATTGGTTATCTGAGTGGTCAGGTCTCGCTGCTCTTCAAGTCGTAAAGTCGGGGCTTTATCATAGATAACGGAAGCCAGCCGCCTGCGAAATTCGTGTGCCTTATTCCACTGTATTTTGTCATTCTTCCCGGGAAAGCAGTAGTCATCCGGAATCTCTACCTCAAGGTTAAAGGTACCCGTCAGCTTACCGGCCAGGCTGTCCTCCAGTTCCCCCCAGACTACCCTGATGATATCTCCCGTCTCCTCCGAATTTTCTCCGCTAAGCCTTTTTACCACCAGGGCAATTTCATCACCTGTCCTGGCATCACAGCAGACCCAGTCCCAGCCGGGCTGTTCTCCCGGTTGCGGGTAGATAACAGCGGCTCTGTCCTTAATATGGACTCCGTACTTCGAGTTGTGATGGTCAAGAATATCCTGCACCTGATTTCTTTCCCGGTCATCCATTTTTGCCCTCCCCGATTTTAGCGGAACTCACCAATAACTATAACACAAACCGCCGGTATTCCAACCACCAAAATAAGACTGCTCAAAGCGGAAAAATGATTCTCAAGCTAACCTTTGGGGATACTTTGCGTTATAAATAATAACTTATAACTAACAGGGAGAAGAGGGGGTTATGATGGGGACAAGAGTAATAGATTACAGCGAAAAAATAGCGGATGGTATAGAACCCATGGTACAATCGCTAAGGTATGCCTTTGGTGTGGATAGGCGTGACAATACTCCCTTTAGTACCACTGCTCGTCCTGAGAAATCAACCGCTGCTCCGGCTAAGATTAAGCCGAGACCATCCGGTCTGTTTGGTTATGTCGACCTGGATTGAGAGTATGTAATAGCACCAGATCAGACCATCTGCCATGATCCGGGTCACAACAGCAACCCCGGAGCCAAACCGACATCAAACAGGCTTGTCCCCGAGCCCTACTTCCAGGATAGAGAGGAACCAGCGTCCTTCACGCAGCACTCTTCTTGAGCGGAGTATCTTGAGCCGCTTTCGAAACAGGGGGCCATCGATCACCAGGGTATGATACTCCCCGGCTTCACCGCAGGGGGTCACCTCTTTGGTATCATTAAGTACCTCCAGGTGGTCAAGGAAGTCCCGGTCTACTGTCTGCCCCAGCCACTCCCGGCCAAACAGCTCAGCCTTAGCGGCAACTACGACGGCGGTAAAGCCCAGGCCGATCAATTCCTCAAGCAGCTTGCCTTGCTCTTCCCCCCAGAGGGGGAGGTGAGGGGTAATCGCCACATCAGCGCAGACCCGCTCAATCCACCGGCGGTGCTCATCGAGGTCGATATCGCCGAAGACGCCGCCGCTAACCCCCTTATCCTTCAAGGATAGCAGCACCCTCTTAAACTCGGCCTCGTAGTTTTCCCGTTTCGCCTGCTGCTGGATGAGGGGAATGCCGATCGCCTGAGACTGCGCTTCGAGAACCCGTGGGGACAAGCCATGGCTGTAGGAACGCTTGCCACCTTCACTAACCATGTTAAGCAGACAGCGAACCTTATGTCCCCCTGCTATCGCCCGGTAGCAGGCCAGGCAGCAGTCCTTGCCACCGCTCCAGGAAGTAAAGACCGTCTCCATATCAACTCCGTCCGGGCCTAATAGACCAGTAAAATCACCTCAACAGCATAGCATACCAGCATCCAGAAAGCCGCCGCCACCCCCACCAGCTTTACCGCCCCACCGATGGTGCCGGGAACCAGCGGATTATCCATCCTGCCCAGCTGGTACTGACCTACCTTATCCAGTTGCACTCCGAGGGCACCGGCGGCAGCCGCCATCGGCCAGCCGGCATTAGGGCTTTCCGTCCGGCCATGGTCGGCAAGCGCCACCTGCCACACCCGACGGCCACCCCGTCCGGAGAAGAAGGCAGCCAGGACGATCAGCAGCGCCGTCAGCCGGGCCGGTATGTAGTTCAGTCCGTCGTCCAGCCGGCTGGGAAACTTACCCAGGTACTCGTACTCGCCGTGATATCCGATCATACTGTCCAGGGTATTCACGCAGCGGTAGGCAAGCGCCCCGGGGACACCGAAGAGGAGAAAGAAAAAGAGCGGCGCCACAAAGCTGTCACAGGCGCTCTCGGCGGTCGACTCCACCGCCGCCGAAACCAGAAGCGGCTTTGAGAGGGTGGTAGTATCACGACTGACCAGGGCCCGCAGCCCGGAGCGCGCCTCATCCAGTTTCCCATTCTCGAGGAGACCCTTGATGCCAAGTGTCACCCGGCACAGCTCCCTCAGGGAAAAGGTAGACTTAAGAAGCAGCGCTCCAACAATAACATAGGCGACCGGGCTGGTATTTCCCAGGAAGGAAAGCAGAAAATAGGCAGGTACGGCAAAGGCCGCTACCGTGAGCAGGGTTACGCCGCACCCACAGGCAAACCGGACCCGAGAGGAGCAAGCGGAGACCCGTCCGACCAGACAGGAAATAAGCCTGCCCATCCACACCACCGGGTGTATTAGGCGCGGCGGTTCCCCCACCGCAAAATCGATAACTAAAGAGATCGCCAGTACCAGCAGAGCCGCCATTACCGACTAATCCTTTCCCCTTTCTATTCTATTACGTAAGTCCGGCGCTCCGGCCGCCGCCCGCCCGGGGTAGAACCACCGGGGCACCACCGGCGGGGTGGGGATAGACACAGTCCTCAGCGCCGTAGACTTCCTTAATATTGCGGGGATTAATGACCTCATCCGGTGTCCCCTGGGCGTGGAGCCGGCCCTCCTTCATCAGGATGAGGCGATCACAATACTGCGCGGCAAGGTTCAGATCGTGAAGGACGATGACCACCGTCAGTCTGTACTCCCGGCAGAGGCCCTTAATCAAGTCCAGGATTGCAACCTGATGGCTGATATCCAGGCTCGCCGTCGGCTCATCGAGGAGGACCGACTTCGGCTCCTGGGCCAGGACACGGGCAATCACGACACGCTGGATCTCCCCGCCGGAGAGCTCGTTTATCCTGCGCTGGGCAAAGGCCTGTGTCCCGGTCATCTCCATCGCCCGCCAGGCAACCTCCATATCCCGGATGCCCTCATGCTGAAGAAAGCCGAGATGGGGATTCCTCCCCATCAGCACTATCTCAAAGGCGGTAAAGGTACCGGGCAGGATTGCTATCTGGGGCACCACGCCGAGCAGGCAGGCCAGCTCCCCGCGGGATATTTCCTGAACGTCTCTACCCCCCACCAGTACCCGCCCCGACACCGGCGAAATAACCCGGCTGAGCGCCCGGACAACAGTCGACTTTCCCGAGCCGTTCGGTCCGATAAGCCCAACCATCTCCCCGGGCACCACCCGAAAGGCCAGGTCTCTCACCACCACATTCCGGCCGTAGGCCAGGGTCAGATTATCCAATTCCAGTTCTATCATCCCAGATATCCTTTAGAAAAAGACCGCCTTCCTCTTGCGCCTCAGGATATAGAGGAAGAAGGGAGCTCCGCAGATGGCGGTGATGACCCCCACCGGTATCTCCATCGGCGCCAGAGCAGTACGCGCCACCAGATCAGCCAGGATTAAAAAGACGGCCCCGCTCAGGAGGGACAGGGGCAGGAGAAACCGGTAATCAGGGCCCCAGATGAGGCGCACGGTATGGGGAATGATAATACCGACAAAGCCGATGGTGCCGACGAAGGAAACAGCGGCGGCCGTAATCAGGGTGGCCGCGGCAAGCAGAATACGTTTTACCTTCTCCACATCAACCCCCAGTTGCTGCGCCTGCTCTTCATCAAGCTGCATCACGTTAAGGGAACGGGCATAGAGCAGAATAACAACTACCCCGGTTATGACATAGGGGAGAACAAACCTTACCTCCGACCAGTCACTCAGTGAGAAACTGCCCATCAGCCAGAACACAATACCGTGCATCTTGTCACCGCTGGTGATGATCAGGTAGGAGACAATCGAAGAGCAAAGGGCACCCAGGGCAACCCCGGCCAGGATAAGAGTGGTGGTGGGGATGGTCTTGCCAACCCGGGCCAGATTATAGACAACAAACACCGTAACCAGCGCCCCGGCAAAAGCGAGCATGGGAATAACCCCGAACCCCATTCCCTGCCACTGGAAGGGAAGTGAGAAGCCGATGACGGCACCCAGTGCCGCTCCCTGTGTCACACCGATAAGGTAAGGGTCGGCCAGCGGGTTACGGAACAGCCCCTGATAGGTCGCCCCGGCGATGGAGAGGGCAGCGCCGACGATACCGGCCAGGACTACCCGGGGCAGGCGCATCGAGAGGATTATCGTCTCGGTAGTGCTCTGCCAGGTGGAGGCGATATCTATCCCCGGCAGCTGGTCAAGGAGAATACGGAAGGTAGTGGTAAAGGGAATTCTAACGCTGCCCAGGAGAGTGGCAAACACTATCACCCCCCCCAGCGCTGCCAGAAGCCCGATTATGGCATATATCCGGCGGCGGCGCCGGGGAAGCCCGGGCACAGGCCGTCCGGTAAGAGACGATCCCGTCCGATACGGAGCCACTTAAAAAACCTCCGCCGCCCGGGACTCCGGGCATACTTTCCTTAAATCAGACAGACCCGCCGATCCACTTCAGCCTCCGGCAAATAGTTCCGGGTGGATGAAGCGAGCAAACGCCTCCAGCGCATCGACTATGCGCGGCCCGGGACGGCCCTCCAGGTCGGTATCTATCTCATATATCCGTCCGTTACGGCGGGCGTCGGTATTCCCCAGCCTCGGCTCCGTGCTAATGAACTGAGCGGGCAGGGCCTCACCGTCCCCCATGCCGACGCCGGCAATCATCACTTCCGGGTTCGCCTCGATTACCGCCTCCAGACTGATATCGGCATAGCCGATAAGGTCGCGGGCGATGTTTATTCCGCCCGCCATTTGAATCAGCTCGTCGTGACGAGTCTCCAAGCCGGGCGTCATCAGGGGATCATGCCATGTAATGAAGAAGACCCGCGGCCTCTGCTCCGGGGAGAGCCCTTCCGTCTTTGCCGTCACCGCGGAAATCCGCCTCTTCATATCGTTAACCAGCCCGGCTGCCTCCTCTACCTTCCCGGTAACCTCACCGACCAGGATAATCGACTCCAGCACCTCATCAAGCGTAGCCGGGGCAAGCGCAAAAACAGTCAGCCCACTGTTTTCCAGCGCCGGAAGGACATCTGCTTCATGCATGCTGGTGGCCAGTATCAGATCGGGAGACAGGGCAACCACCCTCTCCAAATCAACGGTACTGAAACCGCCGATTACTGCCTTTTCCTTAGCCGATGCTGGGTAATCGCAGTACTCGGTTACCCCGACCACTCTATCGCCCAGACCCAGAGCAAACAGTATCTCGGTATTGCTGGGAGCAAGCGATACAATCCGCTGCGGAACGCCATCAAACTCGACCGTCCGGCCCAACTGGTCGGTCATTCCACCCGAGGACACCGTCTCCCCGGCGGTCGGAGTACAGGCGGACAGCAGACCGAGCAGGGCAAGGGAAACGGCAGCATAGCAAAATTTTTTCCTCACCGGCGACACCACTCCTATTTACAACTACTCTGCAAGAGAGGAATACTCATGACAAGAACTGCCTCAGAGCCTTCAATAATTAATGCTTTTCGTTGCTCTTTAGGGTATAATACTACCAAAAGTAAATACAAGTCCACTTTTCTATGGGAAAGTTTGCTTGAGTTGTTACAAGCCCGGAGCAAGAGTTTGACAAAGACGCCCGGTCTGCATAATGTGTTGAATTACCCCGAAGCAGGTAATAATTTGGAAGACATTCTCAAAGAGCTACGGTCGCGCTTGAAAGAGGCGGCAGAGAGAAATACGGCCCGGGGCATACTGCTCTCCGGAGGCCTGGATACCAGCATCCTGGCCCTGCTTTCCCCGGGGGCAATCGGGCTGAACGTAAGGCTCAACGGGTACGGAGAAGACCTGAAGTATGCCGAGATGCTGGCCGTTAAGCTCGGCCTGGAGCTCCACCCAAAGAGCATCAGCATCGATGAGGCCCTGGCGATGGTACCCGAGGTGATCAAGATTCTGGGTAGCTTCGACCCCGCCCTACCCAACGACCTGGCGGTATACCTGGGGCTACGGTTAGCCCGGGAGAAGGGCCTTAAAAGCGTCATCACCGGGGACGGGGCCGATGAGCTATTTGCCGGCTACGGCTATATGTTAGACTTAGACCTGAAAGAGTACCTGCCCCGGCTCGCCGAAAAGATGAGTTTCTCGTCCAGCCGCCTCGGCGCCCACCTGGGGGTCGAGGTAAAACAACCCTTCCTGGACAGGGACATCATCGACCTCGCCCTATCCATCAGTCCCGAACTAAAGATCAGGGAGCACCACGGCGTAAGGCATGGCAAATGGATCCTGCGAGAGGCCTTTGCGCCCTGGCTGCCCGGGGAAATCGTCTGGCAGGCCAAGCGTCCCATCGAGGTAGGCTCCGGCTTCAGTCGGCTGCATGAGATAATCGGTGCCGGGATCTCCGACGAGGAACTGGCGGAGGCAGAGGCAACCCTTTCCCTGAAGTTCTTGAGCCGGGACCACCTCTTCTACTACCGGACCTACCGCCAAGTGGTCGGCGAGATTCCGCCGCCTCAGCCGGGAGAAGCAGGCTGCCCGGGCTGCGGTACGGGGATAGCACCGCAGAGCTGCCACTGCCGGGTCTGCGGTTGGAGCAGGGGACTATAAAGCGATGAAGACGAAGGAGCGCCTGGCCAGGGGATATATCCAGGTCTATACCGGGGAGGGCAAGGGGAAGACCACCGCCGCCCTCGGGCTGGCCTTAAGGGCAGCAGGGCGGGGGATGCGGGTAGTCTTCATCCAGTTTCTCAAGGGAGAGACCTCGGGCGAACAGATCCTTGCCGCCGGATACCACCTCTTCGAAATCATCCGGCCGAACCAGGGCATCTGCCTCCGGCATGGTAACGAAGAACTCCGTCCGGTAACCGAGCAAACGCTCTCTCTCGCCGAAGAGAAGCTCACTAAAGGGAAGTACGATATCATCGTCCTGGACGAGATTTTCACGGCGGTGAACAGAGGGCTGATCACCACCGCCCGGGTCATCGACCTGCTGGATAAGAAGCCGGTTAACGTCGAGCTGGTGCTGACCGGGCGTAAGGCGCCCCCGGAGATAATCGAGCGGGCCGACCTGGTCACTAATATGACTGCAGTGAAGCACTATTTCAGTAAAGGGATCAGGGGGCGCAAGGGCATTGAGTACTGATTTCCACAAACAAGATTTAAGACTTAGATGAGAGCGTAAATGACGGAATCATTAACAGAGATAATCGGAAAGATAGGGGCGCCGGACCAAGCGGCAATGGCTGAGGCAAAAGCCAGGCAGAATACCCTGACCAAGCCCGCGGGCAGCCTGGGTCGGCTCGAGGACCTCTCCGTTCAACTGGCCGGCATTCAGGGCAGGCGCCTGCCCCGGATAAAGGAGAAGGCCATTATCGTCATGGCGGCCGACCACGGCGTGGTCGCAGAAGGGATAAGCGCCTATCCCCGGGAGGTAACCCCGCAGATGGTCTATAACTTCCTCGAGGGCGGGGCCGGGGTAAACGTCATCGCCCGCCAGGTGGGCGCCCGGCTGGTTATAGTGGACATCGGGATAGCCGCTACGCTCAAGCCCACCCCCCGGCTCCTGTCAAGGAAGATCGCCCCGGGCACCCGCAACATGGCAGCCGGCCCGGCGATGAACGATGATGAGGCGAAGCGGGCGATAGAGACCGGCATCGAGGTAACGCTGGCTGAGGTAAGCAAGGGGCTTGATATCATCGGCACCGGAGACATGGGCATCGGCAACACCACCTCAAGCAGCGCTATCTGCGCCGTTATGACGGGAAAGCCGGTAACCGAGGTAACCGGCAGAGGCACCGGCATTACCGATAAGCAGCTGGAGCATAAGGTAGCGGTAATAACCAGAGCAATCAAAGTAAATGAACCCGACCCGGCCAAACCGATTGAGGTACTGGCCAAAGTAGGCGGCCTTGAGATTGGCGGGATTACCGGGGTAATACTAGCCGCCGCCGCTCACCGCATCCCGGTAGTAATCGACGGCTTCATCTCGGGGGCGGCCGCCCTGATTGCCGCAGCGCTGGCACCGGGAGTGAAGGACTTCCTGATTGCCGCCCATGTCTCCGCCGAGCCGGGCCATCGACTGCTGCTCAAACACCTGGGACTTAAGCCACTGCTCGACCTCGGTATGCGCCTGGGCGAAGGCACCGGGGCTGCCCTGGGCATCTCCCTGGCCGAGACCTCAGCCAGGATCCTGGCTGAGATGGCCACCTTTATCGATGCCGGAGTATCGGGCAGGAGCGAGGCGGAGAATTGAGCTTTCTAGCCGCACTAAGGTTTCTTACCACACTCCGGGTCCCCCGACGCGACGGGGGCGGCCCCGAAGACCTGTCACACTCGGCAGCCTTTTTCCCCGTCGTAGGTATTATCATCGGGCTTATCCTGGCCGGAGCCTACTGGCTCCTCATCCGTATCCTGCCTCTGGGCATGGCCAGCGGGATACTCATCGTGGCCGGTGTGGTCTTAAGCGGCGGTCTTCACCTGGACGGCTTTGTTGATACCTGCGACGGTCTCGGCGGCCACAAGGATGCTGCCACGCGGTGGCAGGTGATGCACGACAGCCGCTCCGGCGCCTTCGGCATCATCGGGGTATTCTGCCTGCTGCTGGTAAAATACGGAGCGCTGAACAGCGTGCCGGATAACCTGATGATGGCCGCCCTCATGATTATGCCGGTGGTAAGCCGCTGGACAATGGTCTATGCCATCTTCGCCTATCCCTACGCCCAGCCCTCCGGACTGGGCAAGGTCATCAAGCAGGGACTGGGCCGGGGCCGGTTTGCCCTGGCTACGGCGGTAACCTTGGCAGCGGTAACCGGGCTGGCCGGCTGGGGGGGCATCCCACTTTTTTATCTGGCTGGCCCGCTGATAATGCTTGCGGTCTGGCTGATTACCCTGGCGATGGCAGCCTATCTCAAGGGCAAGTTCGACGGCCTCACCGGCGATACCTACGGGGCGATAAATGAGGTCGCCGAGGTCTCGACGCTTATTCTGGTCTGTCTGCTGGCCTGCAACCACTGGCCGGGGCTAAGCTGAAGGTCAAGATAGTGGAGGTATAGAATGAACAAAGGGTGTACCCTGATAGTCGGCGGCGCCCGCAGTGGCAAGAGCCGTTTCGCCCAGGATCTCGCCGAAAAGACGGGAAAAGCGGTGCTCTTTGTGGCTACCGCCGAGGCCAGTGATGAAGAGATGAGCCGCCGCATCGAGAAGCACCGCAAGTCCCGGCCGGCTTCCTGGCGGACTCTAGAGGCTACCGGCAATTTATCCGGCCGGATTAGCCGGGAAATCAGCGGGGAAGGGGTGGTGATTATCGACTGCATCACCCTGCTGGTGAACAACATCACCGGGAGCTACGGCAACCGGGGCAGCGAGGACCTTGTCGAGGAGAAGGTTACCGCTGAGATCAGGGAGCTAATCGAGTGTATCGACCAAACCGATGCCAGATTTATTATCGTTAGTAACGAGGTCGGTCTGGGGTTGGTACCGGCAAACAAGCTAGGCCGCCTCTACCGCGACATCCTGGGCCGGGCGAACCAGCTCCTTGCCCGGCGTGCCGATGAGGTCTACCTGATGGTCTGCGGGCTGCCGGTAGTGATAAAAACTCCTGCCCGAAGCTAATCACCTGCGCCGGCTATATACAAACCTCCGGCTATCAAGTTATAATTATAATACTCAGGGTAATATCATTCTGCCAGCTTGAAGGACGGAAGATTCAATGTACTGCACCTGGAACTGCTTTCAACGCCATCGTTTTAGAAGCGGGATGCTTCACCGATACCGGCATATCCGGTAAAGATACGGTTCCGTCTTCAACATCGCAGTCATCATCAGCCGCCGAGACAAGAGACCCTAATTCCATTCTCCATCACTGTTGAAGCGTGCATCACCATAATCCCCCTGATATCTGCCGTATTTCCAGTACCTTATTACGCGCGCCAGGCTGCCGATAATATTTTGTTAACGTACATAAAAGGATAGAGGAGAAATCAAGCAACCATATGGAATGCCGTCACGACATAAGAAATATCGCTATCATAGCCCATGTTGACCACGGCAAGACCACCCTGGTGGACGCTATGCTCAAACAGAGCAGGATATTCCGGGATAACCAGACAATAGGTGAGCTGATCATGGACAGCAATACCCTGGAACGGGAAAAAGGTATTACTATCATGTCCAAAAATACGGCCGTGGTCTACCGGGGCATCAAGATTAATATCATAGATACGCCGGGTCACGCCGATTTCAGTGGCGAGGTAGAGCGGGTCATCAGCATGGCCGACGGTTGTCTGCTTCTCGTGGATTCGGTGGACGGCCCGATGCCCCAGACCAGATTCGTCCTCCGTCACGCCCTCAAGTACGGCCTTAAGCCAATCGTGGTCATCAATAAGATAGACCGGAAGACCTCCCGGATAAAAGAGGTTCTCCGATTCACCCAGGACCTCTTTCTGGAACTGGCTACCAGCCCGGAGCAGCTTGATTTCCCGGTCCTGTACGCCAGCGCCAAGGAAGGAACCGCCGTGACCGAGCCCGGCCTGACGGGCAGGGACATCAGTCCTCTTTTCGATTGCATTTTGGAGAACGTGCCGCCGCCCCGGATCGAAAGCGGTCCCTTTCAAATGCTGGTCTCTAATCTGGACTATGACAGTCACAAAGGGAAAATAGCCATCGGCCGGGTCTGGCGCGGCAAGGTCTGTCCTCATGACCCGGTGGTCGGCATCGATGCCGACGGAAGCCTGAGCTACAGCGAGGTTAACCAGGTATTCACCTATTTTGGCTTGAAACGCCTGGAGGTAAGCGAAGCCTGCGCGGGCGATATTGTCGCGATAACCGGAGTCAGGGATGTCGTTATCGGAGACACCATTGCCAGCCGGGAGCGTCCGGAGGCCCTGCCCCGCATCGAGATCGGCGAGCCCACGGTAGAGATGACCTTCAGCATCAATACCTCACCGTTCGCCGGTCGTGAAGGCCGCTTCGTGACAACGCGCCAGCTCCGGGAACGACTTTACCGGGAACTGAGCACCAACCTGAGCCTGAGAGTCCAGGATACCGCTAACCCCGACAGCTTTCTGGTCAAAGGCAGGGGGGAGCTGCACCTTGCCATCCTGATCGAGACCATGCGCCGTGAAGGCTATGAGTTTGAAGTCTCTAAACCGGAGGCAATCACCAAGCTGGTCGACGGCCGGCTAATGGAACCCGTAGAAGCCCTGACTATTGACACTCGAGAGGGATACATCGGTATCCTGACCGAGATGCTCAGCGAGCGGCAGGCTCAAATGACAAATATGCATCATGACGGCGCAGGGAATGTACGCCTGGAGTTCCGGATACCGACCAAGGGGATAATAGGTTTCCGCAGCGGCTTTCTGACCGCTACCCGGGGGGAGGGCATCATGAACACGGTCTTTCTCGGCTACGAACCCTGGCACGGGGCGATAGTCTCCAGCCGCAACGGTGCCCTGGTGGCTGCCGAAGAAGGCACCGCGGTTACCTATGGAATCAATAATGCCCAGGGCAGGGGCATGACCTTCATCGACCCGGGCACCCCGGTATACCGGGGGATGATAATCGGGCTCAGTTCACGCCCCAAGGATATTCCAATCAATGTCTGCAAGGAGAAAAAGAAGACCAACGTCCGCTCATCGACCTCCGATATCGCCATAAAGCTGATCCCGCCCGTCAAGATGAGTTTGGAGCAGGCCATCGATTTCATCACCGGGGATGAGCTTGTGGAAATCACGCCGAAGAATATCAGAATGCGGAAGAGGCCGCAGCCGGTCCATCGCCGCGGTGAATTATCAAACACCGGGTAGGGCAGGAAGGTCCAAACGGGTTAGAGTTTTTCTCCAGGCAGTGATACGAATTACCGTAATCGGAATGACATGACAGTCCAACCATATTCAAACCCTAGGTCAGCGCTCGATACCATCCCGGGCGGTAACCCCTGCCTCACTGTAGTGCTTCACCTCTCTCATCTCGGTGACCAGATCGGCGGCGGCGATAAGCTCGGGGGGCGCATAGCGACCGGTGAAGACCACCTCTACCCCCTCCGGTCTGGAACGGATTACTTCCAGCATCTCGTCAAGCGATACCAGGTGAAAATAGTGGCTGGTAATAATCTCATCGAAGATGATGATGTCATATTGCCCGGAGCACATCACCCCCATGGCCAATGACAAGCCCTTCTGAGCCATCCGGACGTCCTCTTCCCGGGGCGGGTCCTGGACATGAATGAAGGTGTCCTTACCGTACTGCTCGATGGTGATAAAGGGCCGCAGCTTTTTCACCCCATCCAGCTCGCCGTAGTGCTGTCCCTTCATAAACTGCCCGATATACGTCTTTAAACCCCAGCCGGCCGCCCTCAGGGCAAGCCCCAGGGCAGCGGTAGTCTTCCCTTTACCGTTCCCGGTATAGACCTGAACATAACCTTTACCGAGAGAAGCCATTATCAGCCTTTTTCGATATTGATCAGCTCGTAGCCGATGTTTTCCTCTTCCAACCTCTTAACCAGGCGGGATATCTCATCCTCAACACAGAGGAGCAACGGCCTGAGCCCACTCTGGGCAGCCTCGACGGCTGCCTCGGCAGCACCGTAGAGAGAGAACCTGACACCAGCCTTTCTCAGGATGACCTGAGCCTCAATACCGAGCGTCCCGATGAAGACCCTATCCTTAAGCTCGCTATCCAGCAGCTTGAGGTCGACCTTCCGGGAGCCGCCCTTCTGAATACCGGGCATACTGAGGATGGTGACCCGGCCCGTCGCTACCGGTACTATCCCCTCGATGTCGGTAATGCCGGCATCCTCCCCCTGCTTGACATCGGCAACTACCCTGCCCCGGGCTCCCCGGCCGATGCGCCTGGTAGCGAAGAGCAGGCCGTCCTTCATCTCCAAGCCCACCGGCTGCCCACCGCTCAAATCACAGTCTGCCAGCGCCGCACACACCGAGCTGCCCATAATCGCACTGCGGGCAAAGGAACTATAGGCCCTGAGCTCACGGAGCACCTTTATTATCCAGTTGACACCCTCATTACTGACCCGATAGCGGGAACGCCCGTCGGAGGTAAGCAGTCCGTCAGCCAACATTCTTTTAACATAATCCGATACCGCCTGGGGAGTAATGTTAAGCTTCTTAGCGATATGTCTCTGCTGGATATTGGGCTGCATCGCCGCTATCTCCACCAGTATCTGAAACCGAGTCGCCAAGTTCTTGTTCTGCAGTACCTCTACCATAGCAGGGGCTCCGCTTCAGAGAGCCGGCCCACCATTTCATCAGCCAGCTTCTCGGCATCACTGCCGTATTCCTCGAGTAGGCTCTCCTTAACCCATATCGTAAACAGGTAGCGGATGCAGCGGGCGTCCTCCCGCTGTGAGAGGAGAAACTCCGAGTGCTCCCGGTTAACACAGATGCAGCCGCTATTCCGGTCGAACCAGCTCCGGGACTGGGCCTTCTCCTCGGGAGGAGAATATAGCCTTAGATTAAGGCTGTGGACTCCGGCCGGGCCACGCCGGGCGGTAAGCCGACCGGCTGAGTGAGTTGATTCCTCCTTATCACCGGCAGCCGCTGCCACCTTCCTGAGCCGCCGGGAACGGTAGGGCAAATCGGCCAGAAGTCCCCGCTCCCGGTAACGCAGGAACCTATCCACCAGCCGCCCTGTCTTACCCAACACCACCTCAAAGCGACGCTCCAGAGAGCTGGCGCTGATCCTATCTATCATCTCCCTCACTTCCGGTTCGATGCGATACAATTCGGCAACAAACGCCTGGTAGACCTGGTCCGGCACCACCGCCGTCTTGTCCGCAGTACGCTTCAGGTTATCGCAGCGAATATAACCCTCAAGGCGCTTATCGATCCAGGGCAGCGCCCTGAAATCTTCGAGATCAGTAAGCAGGCAGACACGCGTACCACCCCGACCGTAAAGGCTCACGGTAGCATCCGCCATATCCCAGGGCAGAACATGAAGGTCAACCGTCACCGAGCCGAACTTACCCAGCGACATCACAGTTGACATCGCCCTGATACCACGGTATCTCTTGGGCGGCACCGGCTCGAATTCGTGATTATCGGAGATGGACATCGCGTAGAAGCCCTGCATCAAATCGTTGGCAAACTCCCTCCCCAAGTACTCCTTCAAGCGTTCCTTGGTGAGCTTGTCGGCCACCTCAGGCAGAATATCCTCCAGGTAAACGACCGTACCGCGCCGGTAGTGGGTATGGCGAGAACAACGCTCGACAACCTCGGCCTTTCCTATCTTGAGCCAGGGACGCTTCAGCACCAGACAGCTCGAGGGCGTGCCGTCGGTATCTGTTGAGGCGATATGCAACTCCTCGGCTACCATAGAAAAGGCAAGGATACCGATACCTTTCTCCCCTTTAAGCGCCATCTGCACCTTCTCCGAGTTACCGATATGACCCAAAATATACTTCATCTTATCGCTGTTCATCCCGATGCCGTTATCGGCAACGACGATATTTTTTAGTCTCCTCACCGCTCCGTCGATATCCGAAGCGTACTGGAGGTGGATAGAGATATGCTTCTCATCGCCAGCAGCCTGCTGTACGGCATCGGCCGAGTTTTCCACGAACTGTTTTACCGCCTCCTGGTGGCTGCGGCAGACATTAGCCAGAACCTCGAAGACTCCGGGACCGGTTTGCAGCGTTACCCTGCTCAAGATACACCTCCTTAAACACCTTCTCCGGCGTGGCAGGTTTATCTGGCTAAATAATAATGCAGCGGAGAGAGAAAGGCAATAGTCTGTTCTCTACAAGACCACCTTCGTAAATGGAGAGGCCAAAAGAAGCCCCGGAAATAAGGGCACCGGGGCGGGTCTGAAAATGATGTCTGCCGCATCGGATCGGCATCCTGCTTATCCGGGTAGCATCTTCCTGGGGAACTCAGCCCCGACCGTAGTCATTAACCGGCCCAGCCCGCTACAGACCTGGTAGATATTGATCCTGAAATCAGGGCAGATGCTACAGAGCATATAGACCTCACGCTTACTCATACCGTAGTCCTCTCCCAGCCACAGCACCAGGTCCTTCAGCGCCTGTTTGATCGCCTCTTCAACCGGCCGGTAGCAGTAGACGGATATCAGAGACTCCGCAGTCTCCAGACGGACGTTATTCAGCTTCTTATTCTTGATAACATCGCACCTCAGGGTCACCTCGCCGGCCACCTCGTTAGCTATGCCGGTAACCTCGCCATCCCCCTGAGAAGCGTGCATATCGCCGAAGTACAGCAGCCCGCCCTTATTGAAGGACTGCAGGTACACCCTGGTCCCCTCCCTGACATCCCGGCAGTCCAGGTTTCCCCCACCGGCCAGGGCGGAACCGAAACTGGTGGCCAGGCTGGATAGAACCTCCCACTCCGGAGCAGTGGCAAAGGTGCCCAGGAACGGCTTGAGCTCCCAGGTGTAGCTGTGCCCTCCATAGCGCCAGGTCCCCCTGCCACCGTCATGCTCTATTAAACCGGTATACATCTCATCGCACTCTTCCCAGCCGGAGAGCCCGGTAAAGTGGTGCGCCCCCGGAATGGTGCAGGTTACTCCGTTAAGCAGGCTGTCGATCTTCTCTATGGTTACCACCAGGACATCCCCTGCTTCGACACCGCTAACGTACACCGGGCCGCAGAGCGGGTTCAGGCAGGCCGGCACCCTTTCCGAATAGGGCGCCATATCCCGGGGATATAACCGGCCCGGTTTATCCCTTAGAACGCCCCGGAAGCAGTCCTCGGTCTCGGCAACGAAAGACTCGCCAAGCTCCACTTTAAGGGCGGGCGGTGTGTTCCGGTCCAGGGTAAAGTGCTTGATTTCATCGAAGTTCCTGGCCCGGGGAATGCGTTTAAGTTTTGACATATCCCTTCCTCATCTAAGGCTATCTGGTCAGTTTCACGATCAGCGCCCGGTGCATATGCGGTATCGCCAGTATCTCCCGGTAGCACTCACCGGGGACAGGGTCATCCAGACAAAGCACCATCATCGCCCTGCCGCCACGGCGGATGCCCCGGCTCACCTGCATCTGGCTGATATTAACGTCAGCGTTGCCGACAACGGTGCCCATCGCCCCGATCATCCCGGGACGGTCTTCATGCTCGGTGAATAGCATATAGTCACCCGAGGGCTCTATCTCCAGCCAGTAGTCGTTCACCCGGGTCAGGTGAGTCCTGCCTCGTATTGATGAACCGGCAACCAGAGTGCTGCCCGATTTGGTCTCCACCTCCACCGTCACCATATTAGCGTAGTTCTCGCAAGTAGTGTCCTTTTCTTCACTAACCCGCAGCCCACGGCTGCTGGCAATAATATCAGCGTTAACCATATTAACACGCTCCTCGGTCACTGCCTCCAGGAGACCGGCCAGTACGGCCACTTTTATGGGCTGGGTGTCCTCTCTGGCGATATCCCCCTGGTAGCGGATGGTCAGCGATTTAAAGGAGCCTTCTATCAGCTGGACGGCAATCCTGCCGATTGTAATCCCTACCTGGAGATAGGGGCCGAGCACCGACATAGCCTCGCTGGAAATCACCGGCGCATTCACCGGTGAACGGGCCGGATGGCCGTTCAGAATTGCCGCTACCTGCTCAGCGATATCGGTACTGGCGCTCTCCTCCGCCTCAACAGCGGATGCCGCCAGGTGAGGAGTCGTAACTACCTTTTCACACTTCAAAAGGATGTTATCCCGGGCCGGTTCCTCACTGAAAACATCAACCGCCGCCCCGGCCAGACAACCGGATTCGAGTGCCTCGTAGAGCGCCTCTTCATCCACGATGCCGCCCCGGGCGCAGTTGATCACCATTGCACTGGGCTTCAGCAGTTTGAGCTGCTCACTGCCGATCAACCCTTTCGTCGCCGGGTTTAAGGGAACATGTAACGTGACGAAGTCCGCCGCTTTCAGCAGGGGCTCCATCTCGACCAGCTTCACCCCCAGCCGCTCAGCCCGGCTCTCCGCAACCATCGGGTCACAGGCAATAACGTTCATCTTAATTCCCCTGGCCATCTCAGCTACCTCAACGCCAACTCTACCCAGCCCGATAATGCCCAGAGTCTTATTACGAACCTCAACCCCCTTTAAGCTACGATCCCAGATGCCGGAATGGAGCATGCCGTGTGCACGGGGAATCTGGCGCGTCAGGGCAAGCAGCATCGCCATGGTATGCTCGGCGGTAGAGACGATATTCCCCTCCGGGGAGTTGACTACCAGTATGCCGCGGCGGGTTGCCGCCTCGACATCGATATTGTCCACTCCCACCCCGGCCCGGCCGATGACCTGCAGTCTGCAGGCAGCATCAATAATACCAGCGGTCACTCTGGTCTGACTGCGCACTATCAGCGCGTCATAGTCAGCGATAATCGATCGCAGTTCTTCGGCACCAAGCCCCGGCCGCTCGTCAACCTCAGAATGCTGACGCAGAATGCCGGTGCCAGCCGGCGCTATCGGGTCGGTAACCAGTACCCTCATCAGAACCCCCCTTTAAGCTTCTCAAAGGTCTCCGCCAGGGCCTCCGGAACCACCCGAACGTCGGATATCACGGGCATAAAGTTAACATCCCCCTGCCAGCGGGGCACGACGTGGGTATGAACATGACTATCGATACCGGCCCCGGCTACCTTGCCCATATTGATGCCGACGTTGAAACCATCGGGATGAAACTTCTCCCGCAACAACTCCAGGCACCGACAGACTAGGACGAAGTGTTCATTACGCTCTTCATCATTGAGCTCTTCCAGACCGCCCAGGTGCCGGTAGGGGGCTACCAGCAGGTGGCCGGGATTATAGGGATAGGTATTCATCATAACGAAGTTCTTGCTGCCGCGGTGGAGGACATAGTTTGCCACATCACAGTCCTGGGCCGGTTTTTCACACAAAATACAGCCCTTTGGTTTCGCCATCCTGATGTACTCCATACGCCATGGCGCCCAAATCTGCTCCATCCGTCTCTCCTCACCGCATAACTGATGCTATTTTAATCGACCAGACTTGAGCCGTCAAAGTCCCGCCGCCGACTCAGGACATAAGTCTCGACCACCGAGAGTAAGCTCCGGCCCGACAACTTAAGCGCCATCATTATATCACAATATCACACCGTCACCTGGACTATGCCGGAGGCACTAACACCGTGGTGGCAGCGAATTAGTGGATTACTTCCCTCTCTTTTAACTATAATTAGCCATGGGGAAGAAACGTTTTGACCAAACTCGATAGCATACTGCACCAGGTAAGCCGCCCGGCCCGCTACAGCGGGGGCGAGTGGAACAGTATCATCAAGGAATGGGATAAGACCGTCATCAGGGTCGCCCTCTCCTACCCGGACCTGTACGAAATAGGCATGTCTGCCCTAGCGCTGCCCATCCTCTACGAGCTTATCAACAGCCGGGCCGACGTCCTTGCGGAAAGAGTCTATGCTCCGTGGCCGGATATGGAGGCGGCAATGCGCAAGCAGGGCATCCCCCTCTTCAGCCTCGAGTCCAAGCGCCCGCTCAGAGATTTCGATATTATCGGCTTTTCCTTAGGCTACGAGCTGACCTATACCAATGTGCTGAATATGCTGCACCTAGCCGGAATACCGGTACTCGCCGCGGAGAGAGACAGCAGCTACCCGTTAGTAATCGCCGGCGGCTGCTGCGCCCTCAATCCGGAGCCGATGTCAGACTTCATTGATCTATTCGTAATCGGGGAAGGAGAAGAGGTGGTCCCGGAGATGCTTGACAGCCTGCGGGAGGGAAAATTGAACGGGGCCAGCAAAGAAAGCTTGCTGCGCCGGCTGGCCGCCATACCCGGCATCTATGTACCCGGGCTGTACCAGGTACAATACGATGTCAGCGGGCTGTTTAAAGAGATCTCCCCTACTACCGCCGAGGCCAGCCCCCGCGTCGAACGGCGGATAGTAGGCAAGCTTCCCCCGCCACCTACCCACCCGGTGGTCCCCTACCTTGAGGCGATCCATGACCGCGGCGCAATAGAGATACAGCGGGGCTGCAGCCGCGGCTGCCGCTTCTGCCAGGCAGGGATTTTCTACCGCCCGGTACGCGAACGCTCTCAGCAAGAGGTGATATGGGCACTGGGAGAGCTTATTTCTAATTGCGGATATAGCGAGGTCTCCTTGGTCTCGCTAAGCTCGAGTGACTACCCGCACATTGACGAGCTGGTAGAAAGACTCTTCCGCCGCTATCAGGCGGACAATCTTGTCCTGTCGCTACCCAGCCTGCGTATTGACAACTTCTCGGTAAGACTGCTCGACTCCCTGGCTGCCCATAAGAAGACGGGGCTCACCTTTGCTCCTGAAGCAGGCAGCGAGAGACTGCGCCAGACCATCAACAAGAATACCAGTGATGATACCATCCTGGAAACGGCCGCCGAAGCCTTTGCCCGCGGCTGGAGCGGCCTCAAGCTCTACTTTATGCTCGGCCTGCCCACCGAAACCACCACTGACATCGAAGCAATAATTAAGCTGGTGGAACGCATCAGCATTTTGGGTAGAACGGTAAAGGGGAGAAGACCCCAGATCAGAATCAGTCTGTCTACCTTCGTCCCCAAGCCCCACACGCCCTTCCAGTGGGTCGCCCAGGAAAGCGAACAGCAGCTATGCACCAAGCACGAATTGCTCAAACAGGGCCTGCGCCGTAAGGATGTCCACCTCTCATGGCAGGAACCTAAGGTCAGCTTGCTCGAGGCAGCACTTTCCCGGGGGGACCGCCGTCTGGGTAGTGTTATCTACCGCGCCTGGCAGAAGGGCTCGGTTTTTGACGGCTGGGGAGAACACTTCAAGTACCAGAACTGGCTTAGCGCCTTTGCCGAAGCCGGGCTTGAGCCTGCTTTCTATGCCCAACGGCAGCGCCCCCTGAATGAGCCCCTGCCCTGGTCACACATTGATGTCGGTGTCAGGGAAGCCTTCCTCAAGCAGGAATATCACTACGCCCTGGAAAGCAGGTTAACCACTGACTGCCGTTACCAGGAGTGTAATGCCTGTGGGCTGGAGCGCCGGCAAGACTCATGCCAGCAGAAGTACCGCAACGTCAGTCAAAAGAGGCGATAGCCGCCACGGTATCGTCTTCCCTCATCCGCATCAGGGTCACTCCCTGCGTACTCCTGCCCTGAATGGAAATGCCGCCCTTATCGGGGTCCTTCTCCCTGACCATAGTACGGGTGATAATGCCGTCAGCCGATATGATCATCAGCTGCTGCGAGCGGGAGACCAGCTTGGCATCAACAACCTGCCCGGTTTTTTCAACAACCTTAAAGGTCCTTACCCCGCTGCCGGCGCGGTGCTGCCGGGGGTAGTCCCCGATGGGGGTAAGCTTACCGAAGCCTCTGGTGGTGACTATCAGCAGATAAGCCTCAGTAAAAACGACACCCATACTGACAACACGGTCATCTCCCAGTAGACGGATGCCACGCACCCCCCCGCTGGTCCGGGAGCTGGCCCGGAGTTCGGAGGTGGGGAACCTGATTGACTGGCCCTTTCTGGTGACCAGAACGATATCATCCTGGGCACTGGCCAGATGTGCCGATACCAGCTCGTCTCCTTCTTCCAGATCCATAGCGATAAGCCCGCTGCTGCGCACCTGGGCAAACCTTTCCACTGCCGTCTTTTTCACTTCGCCACAACAGGTGGCCATCAGCAGGTAGTCGCCCCGTTTAAAATCAGTCACCGCCACCATCGCGGTCACCCTCTCTCTTTCAACAACGGGAAAGAGGTTCACCACCGCGGTCCCCTTGCCGGTACGGGAGCTGTCAGGAATCTCGTGGCACTTGAGACTGAAGACCTTACCCCGGTTGGTGAAGAAGAAGAGCCTGTCATGGGTATCCGCTACCACGAGCAGCCTGACGGCATCTTCCTCCCGGGTCGGGTGAGCCTGAACACCGTGTCCGCCACGGTGCTGCGCCCGGTAGGATTGAGCGGGCACCCTCTTGACAAACCCCCGTTTACTCAGGGTTACCACCATGCTCTGGTGAGGGATAAGGTCCTCTTCACTGAATTCGATGACCTCCTGCTCCTTAATCTCGGTGCGGCGCGGGTCGGCATATTTAGCCTTTAATTCACCCACATCATCCTTAACCAGCATCAGTATCCGCCTTGGATTAGCCAGTAGTTCTTCCAGGTAAGCGATATTCTTCAACACCTCAGCATACTCATCGAGTATCTTCTGCCGCTCCAGACTGGCCAGGCGGCGCAGCGGCATATCAAGAATAGCCTGTGCCTGCACCTGGGATAGGCCGAAGTTGGTGATAAGATTCTGGCGAGCCTCTTCAGCCGTCCCCGACTTCCGGATAGTGGCAATCACCGCATCGATATTATCCAGGGCAATCTTAAGCCCTTCCAGGATATGGGCCTTCGCCTTAGCCTCCTTCAGTTCAAACCGGGAGCGCCGGGTGATAACCTGACTGCGAAAGTCGATGTAGTATTGAAGCGCTTCCTTAAGGCTGAGTACCCGAGGCTGACCATCAACCAGTGCCAGCATGTTAATGAAGAAAGCCGACTGCATCGCGGTATGCTTGTAGAGGGCATTAAGTACCGGCTGCGGCTGGGTATCCCTTCTCAACTCAATAACCAGCCGCATGCCCTGACGGTCTGATTCATCACGGATTTCACTGATACCCTTGACCTTTTTATCCTTGACCAGTTGCGCTATCCTTTCCACCAGGGTAGCCTTATATATCTGGTAAGGGAGCTCGGTAACCACTATCTGGCGGTGCCCGGGCTCCTTAGCATCTTCCACCAGATGGGCCTTTGCCCGAACCATCACCTTACCGTGCCCGGTGGCATAGGCACTCTGAATACCGTCCCGCCCCAGTATGATGCCGGCGGTGGGGAAATCCGGCCCCTGGACAAACTGAATCAGTTCGTTAACCGTAGCCTCCGGGTTATCAATGAGGTAGGCAATGGCATCACAGACCTCACCCAGATTATGAGGCGGAATGTTAGTCGCCATCCCGACTGCAATACCCGAGCTACCGTTAAGCAGCAGGTTGGGCAGCCGCGCCGGCAGTACCACCGGCTCCTTGAGGCTGTTATCAAAGTTGGGCATAAAGTCCACGGTATCTTTATCAATGTCGACCAGCATCTGCTCGGAGATAGCAGCCAGACGCACCTCGGTATAACGCATCGCCGCCGGCGGGTCATTATCCACGCTACCAAAATTCCCCTGCCCATCAACAAGAGTGCTCCGCATCGAGAAGTCCTGCGCCATACGTACCATAGCATCGTAAACAGAGGAATCACCATGGGGATGATACTTACCCAGGACATCACCGACGACACGAGCGCTCTTCTTATAAGGACCGGAATGCTTTAGTCCCAGACCGTCCATAGCGTAGAGGATACGCCGGTGCACCGGCTTCAGCCCATCCCTCACGTCGGGTAAGGCACGGGAAACGATAACACTCATCGCATAGTCAAGATAGGCGCTCTTTATCTCTTCTTCTATGTTTATTGCCCTTACTTTACCTACTACCATACTCAGCAAAACCCCTTATTCTTCATTATCCTTATCATCAAGCTCGGGGGCACTCTCGGGCGGTAGTTCTATTCCCCCCATCGCGATTATACCGTAATAAGACTCTTCATCCGCCTCCTCAGAATCCAGCTCGTGCTTAACTCTCTCGCTGACATAAGGTCGAGGGCTCTTAAAACCTTTTAGCGGGAAGGAAGGACGATTGGCCTGAGAAGGGTCCTGATATGTCTCCCTGATGATGACGGTTACCCGATCCGCCGCCGCGCTGACGATGGCGGCAATATACCGGTTACCCCCTTCGAGCAGCCGGTTAAGCCTCTGCCCATCTTTGGACCTGACCTGCCCCAGGTACTCACCGCGACTGTTCTCCACCGCCAAACCGGCGCCGTCTATCTTCAGGTAGACCTTATCCCCGGCCACCATCTTCGCCAGAACCTGAGGCGGCCCCAGGCGGGAAAGGCTGACCACTCCGGCCTTGCCGGTTTCCTCAATAAAGTGATACGGCTCGACATAGGGACCATCATTCGGGGTGCCGTCGACCTCGTCCAAATTGGATAACCGGTTAAGGTTCTTCTGGGCAATGGTATTATAAGGATCAAGCTCAATAGCCCGGCTGTAGGCCTCCCGGGCGTGAGAAAACTCCCCCAGCTCCGTATAGGCCCTGCCCAGCCGATTATAAGCGCTGACATCACCGGGGAAACCCTCTATCAGGTTCCGGTTCGCCGTCACCGCCTCCCGCCACCGGCCCTGCATCGCCAGATCGATCGCCTGTTTACTATACTGCTGTCTTAGTCCGGCTGATTCTTCTCCCATACAATACCATCTCCGCAGCCATTACCGATTCTATCCGCTCCGGCCTAGTCCTGAACCTCCAGCTCAAACGCCCGGTGTAAGGCACACACTGCCTTTTTGACCTCAGCCTCATCGACAATACAGGTTATCCTTATCTCCGAAGTAGTAATCATATGAATATTAATGCCTTCCTCACTGAGCACCTGAAACATCTTCGCCGCGTAGCCCGGCGTATTCTGCATCCCGGTACCGACGATGCTTACCTTACCCAGGCTGGTCTTACTGATACACTGCTTGGCCTCAATCGATCCGGCTACGGGCTCTATAACACGCATTGCCTCCGCCAGATCACCCTTAGCAACGGTGAAGGTCAAATCGGTGATATTATCAATGCTGGCGTTCTGCACAATGGTATCAACGCTGATACCAGCCTCGGCTAACGGACGGAAGATAGACGAGGCGATACCCGGCCGATCCGAAACTCCGACAACAGTTATTTTCGCCACATCAAGATCGTGTGCGACTCCCCTCACCTTATTTCGAACTTCCATAGACGCTCCTCCATGAATTAATGTTCCCGGCTCTCGCGAGAAGCTGGAGGCCACCAGAATAGGGATACCGTATAGCTCCCCCAGCTCAACCGCCCTGGGATGCATGACCCTGCTTCCGTAGGTCGCCAACTCCAGCATTTCATCATAGCCAATCTCAGCCAGCGGACGGGCCTGGGGGACCAGCCGCGGGTCGGCAGTATAGACGCCGTCAACATCGGTGTATATCTGGCACCCTCCCGCCCCCAGACTGGCCGCCAGGGCTACCGCAGTGGTATCGGAGCCGCCCCTGCCCAGAGTAGTCACATCCATCTCATCGGTAACGCCCTGAAACCCGGCCACGATAACGATATTCCCCTTCTCCAGTTCGCTGACCACTCTCCGCGCCTCAATCTTAAGGATTCGCGCCCGGCTATAAACAGAGTCGGTTCTTATCCCGGCCTGAGCGCCGCTCAAGCTGATCGCCTGGTACCCAATCTCCTTCAAGGCCATCGCCAGCAGTGTGCTGGAAACAAGCTCACCGGTGGAGAGCAAGGTATCAAACTCCCTCACATCAGGACGGGTGGCAACCTGATAGGCCAGCTCGATGAGGTCATCAGTAGTATCTCCCATTGCCGAGACGACTACTACCACCTGGTTGCCCTCATCCCTGGTGGTAGCTATACGCCGGGCAACGTTCTTAATCCGCCCGGCATCGGCTACCGACGAACCACCATACTTCTGCACAACTAATGCCATCTGGTCTTTAACCTCTATCAAATTTATCCGGCCGGCTGATAGTTACGACACACCGGACTGAATACCTATTAACCTGCCCATAATATTATAACCGGGGTCAAGAAACAAGCCCGTTTTTGCTGCCTCAACCTCGGTAAGACGCCCGGCCCCGCCGGCACTCAACCCCATACCCCAGAGAATAAAGGGGACCGGCTCCGGGGTATGAGTGCGTAACTCGACAGGGGTGGGGTGGTCGGGCGTAACCAACACCCGGAGCGGTTCTCCCCGCCAGGAGCGTAGTTGAGCGGCCACCTCTGCGTCCACTCGCTGTA
Source organism: Dehalococcoidales bacterium (assembly GCA_028716225.1). Lineage (NCBI taxonomy): Bacteria > Bacillati > Chloroflexota > Dehalococcoidia > Dehalococcoidales > Dehalococcoidales bacterium. Next base: position 58,649 of record JAQUQE010000006.1, read on the forward strand.
TAGCGGCCACCTTATCATCAACTGAACCGGTATGACCAGCCTCATCCGGGGCCTCAATATGAACAACCACCAAGTCATATTGGTCAAGGGCGGCCAGGGCACCGGCCCCCTGAGCACCAAAATCGGTATCCATACCGTCGGTCACCCCGGCGATATCGAGTACTCCCATGCCCATCACCCGTGCCATCCCCTGAATAACGTCGACCCCCGATGTTACCGCGGCGCTTAAGCCGTAGACCTGCCGGAAAGCAGGAATATCGGGAACCCTGCGGCTGCCCCAGAAGAGCCATATCATACTGGCCGGAAGGCTGCCCCGAGACCTCCGCTTGACATTCACCGGGTGGTCACGGAGTATTGCCTCCGAACGCTGCATCAGATCCCGCAATAGCCAGCTCCCCGGACCTTTGGGCAGAAACTCTTTAATCAACCTGTCCGGGATATTGTGTGGCGGTGTACAGGAGGCCTCCAGGGTATCCTCCCGCCCCTTAACCCTGCAGATATGCCGGTAGCCAATTCCAGGATAGAAGTGAACACCCCCGCTACCGAGTTCTTCCTCCAGGGTAGCGATAAGCTCCCCGGCCTCGCTGCTGCTGATATGACCGGCGCTGTAGTCCCGCATCCTGCCGTCGTGTACCGCCACGAGATTACACCGGAAGACGACCTCGTCCTCATCGATAGTAACGCCCATATTCCTCGCCTCAATGGCGGCCCTGCCAATCCGGTACCGTCCCGGGTCATAGCCGAGCAGCGACATACAGGCACAGGCACTGTCAGGCTCCATCCCCGCCGGAACGGTACGGACAAGCCCCACGGTACCCTCCTGCGCCATCGCATCCAGATTTGGCGTATGCGCCAGCTCCAGAGAGGTCTTACCTCCCCGCTCCGCAAGCGGCCAGCCAGCCGCACCATCAATTATCAGAACGCAGTATTTCAAAATCGCCCCCGGTGAGGACACATTATATTCCAAAAGTCCGAGACAGCCCAAATCACACTCCGGCACTCTTCCGGAAAGGTTATTGTTGCCGAAACCGGTCGATTCTGTCTATAATACCAGTGCCGGGGTGTAGCGCAGATGGCAGCGCGCAGCGTTCGGGACGCTGAGGTCGGAGGTTCAAGTCCTCTCACCCCGACCATCACCCGAACCGGCTACCCCCTTTTTGGCTTTTCTTTTCCACTAAATAAGAACTGCCCCTCTGAAAGTCAGATGTTTCCAGGGCAGCTCCTACAGTTATTATACCGCAAAGTCAATACTGGGTACAGCTATGAATGCTGCTTTTTTCTCCGCTCAACTCATCGACGACATTCGGCAACTGCGTGGCGCCGCCATAAGCACGGGGGTAATGGAGTGGCGTAGAACTCTATCGGCTACACTACCGAGGGCCCAACGGGTGATCCCCGACCTTCCGTGTGTGCTCATGATAATCAGGTCCACCCCGTTTTTCTCGGCATAGCTCACTATCTCTTCGGCGGGCATTCCGTGGACCACGGCAGTCTTGACAATCAGGCCATCCTGCTTCATTTTCTCGGCCACCTTGGTCAGATAGTCCTTGCCATAGGCCTCTTCTTTCACCTCTCCCTGGTGGAGTTCTTCTTCCGTAAGACCGACGTGCCGGTAGTGCATTTCGCCTTTATGGTAGGGCTCGACGACATACAGCAAGACGACTTCGGGGTTTTGACACCCCTTAGCCACTGCCCTCAGGTGCCCCAGAGTGCACTCTGAGAATTCTGAACCATCCAACGGGGCTAGTATTTTTCTGTACATTTTCCCTCCTTGATATTCCTAATTTTAGTATGTTTAGAGCGTCACCGCCGACCTGCCCCCGGTAGTGATACTAATTCTTAGGTCATTGCCGCGCCGGAATAGTTTCAGGAGATATAACCAGCGGGACCTCAATCATATTTATAATGCCAATCAAACATAGATGTCAATACACAAGGCTAACCTGCCCTTTTTTGCGAGATTATTACTCTTATTAACCCCTGCATTATGTTTAGGGCAGGTACTTGCTGCCGATACTCAAGGTAATCGTCGCCAAACTTCTTAATGAGCGCCTCCTCCTCTTTCCTTTGTACGACTGTATAGAGAAGTATTACCACAACGTAGGCAACTATACACGCAATGGACAGCCTCCAGAGCATAAGCCCGAAACAAAGCATGAATACCGCTAGTGCCATCGGGTGTCTTATGTATCGGTATATCCCCGAGGTCACCATGCGGTCAATCTCTAGATGACGGCCTTTTTCTGGAGCTCCTCTTGCCCTCAGTGCAGTCAATGCGAATAAGTAGGTGGAGACGCTGACCAAAACAATACTAAGCCCGGCTATCTGCAGCACTCCCGTGTTAGCAAGCATTCTATGAAATACTCCACCGAAGATCACTTCGGAAACTGGGAGGAAACTAAAGAGTAATGTGCCGAAAAAGACGGACAGGCTCAGGTGACCGTAGAGTTCAGAAGCTTTTTCCCTCTCTCGGATTGTCATTACAATATTCCATACCGTCAGTGAACCAAAGACGATAAGCCCTGATAAGTCAGTCAGAATATCTCTATACCCCTCTTCCAGGGCAACCCCCTGCCCCCTGTATCTGTCTCAAGGAATGATATGTGCTACCCAAATTATAACAAAATAATAGCCTGCCCTTTTTCTAACTCAGCAAGTAGGGGCATATCTCTACAGTATCGTCGGGTTGCGTTGCCTTCGTATTTAGGTAGGGTAGAGTGTTGACAAAGTGTTACTCGCAAATTAAAATCTATCCCTAACAACGTCCAGAGTCGTGCGATTTCCCACCCGGAGGACATTCTTGGAAGAGAACTGTACAGTAAACAGAAAAAGAGACCTACGGAAATGGGAACTTATCGGTATTGCTGTTGTTGCGAGCCTGGGTGCGATGTTTCATTTTGTTTTCGAATGGTCTGGTGGACTACCGCCTGTCGGTGCCATTGCCCCCGTTAATGAGAGTGTATTTGAGCACCTTAAGATGACTTACTGGCCAGCCTTGTTTTATGCCGCGATTGAATATCGGCATATCAAAGAATACACAAAGAATTTCGTGGCTGCCAAAACCGCCAGTCTCTATATAATGCCACTGACTATCATTGCTGGTTTCTATGCATACACAACCATTACTGGTACCGAAAGCCTGATAGCTGACATCTCACTATTCATTGGGGCAGTAGCCCTCGGCCAATTCGCAAGCTACAAGATAATGATTAAAAAGCCCTTATCGTCAGCACTTTACAGAGCAGCTATGGTAGGCTTAATCTCACTGGGCATAATCTATGCGGTTTTCACTTTCTATCCGCCTCATTTACCTATGTTTATGGACTCGACAACCGGGACATATGGCATACATTAATAAATAGCAAATAAAGACCGAAGCAAACGGCAGTTCGTCTCTAAATTGACAGGCGTTAATTCCGGGAGTATACTCCACCCATATAGAATGTCGGGGCAGATTGGTACGTTGGCGCGGGCGTTTACCGCCGCCTTTAAGTAGGCACTCGGATTACGGACAGCCAGTGAAACCGCTCTCGAATGGTCGGTTTTATGCTTATATAAGGAGTAGGAGAACTTTGAGTAATATAACAACATCTTCTGAATATGCAGGTCAGAATACTTCTGGAACGGGTAAGTCCGCGATATTACCCCCTGAACTCAAAGGGTGGAACTGGGGTGCATTTTGGCTAACCTGGATTTGGGGAATAAGAAATAAGACTTGGATTGCTTTTCTCGCATTCATACCCTTCTTTGGTTTTGTCTGGGCATTTTTCCTAGGAGCAAAGGGCAACAAGTGGGCATGGCAAAATGAGAAATGGGAAACCATTGAAGAGTATAAGCAGTCACAGCACAGATGGGCAAAATGGGGCTTAATAATATTCATTATCTCTATATCCATATCTATAGGTGTAGGGGCTTGGGCCTTCTTCATGCCATACCTATGGCTTAGTTCATTCTAGTGCCAGGGCTTCTCAGTTAATGTCAGGCTGACTACGTAAAAGCTAGTTGCATTGGCAAACACAAATATCAAAGGTGATATGTTCTTAAATAAATAGGCATAATTTTCTTTGTGAGCTGTTGACAGGCTGGAGCACTGTAAGCCAGATTCTGAAAACTTGGTGCTACCTTGATTGGGTCATGTACCTACGGACTTCTCTTGTTAAGAAATCCGCTGAGGTCGGAGGTTCAAGTCCGTTCATCCCGACCATCACCCGAACCGGCTATCCCCTTCTTCACTTCCTCCCACAGGGCATCTTTTTCGGCAAGGGATAACTTGATCAGGTTAAGGCCGCGCTGGTGGCAGAGTTTCTCCATGCAAGCAAAGCGCCGGTAGAAACGCTCGTTCGTCTCCCTGAGTGCCGACTCCAGGTCAATCCCCAGCCGACGGGCAATATTAGCCAGTGTAAACACCAGGTCGCCGAACTCCGCCGCCTTCTCTCCCTGGCTGGCCGCCTGCCTGAACTCCCCGACCTCCTCGGCCAGCTTATCGATCACTCCGTCATCGCTCTCCCAGTCAAAGCCGACCCGCGCCACACGCCGCTGCACTGACTGAGCATAGCTTAGCGCCGGCATCCGTCTGGGTATACCGTCAAGCATAGAGACATCACTGTCCCTCTCCATCTTCTTGAGCATCTCCCAGTTGACCAGCACCTCATCGACACTTGCCGCCTCCGACGAACCAAAGACGTGGGGATGGCGATGAATCAGCTTAGCGTTTATCCTCCTGACAATATCACCAAGTTCAAAATCACCGGCTTCGGCAGAAATCTGAGCGTGGAGCACAATCTGCAGGAGCAGGTCACCCAGCTCCTCGCAAAGCTGCTCCGGATCCCCCCCATCCAGTGCCTCCAGCACTTCGTAAGACTCCTCAAGCAGGTGTTCCCGCAGCGAAGTATGGGTCTGCTTTCTATCCCAGGGACAGCCATCGGGAGCACGCAACCTGGCGACAATACTGACTAACGTCTCAAACCGGTCGAGATTCTGCGGCAAAGACAAAACTCTCTCCTTACAAATACATCCTTATGGAATCTACTTCACTAACCGTAACACCTGGGACAACCCTAACCGTGTCCATGCCCTAATTTAACGGTAGCCGCGCCCCCACCAACTCCCGCTGCCCCTTCAAAAACTCGGCGGCCGATATCGCCCGTCTCCCCTCCATCTGAACCCGGAGCACACCTAGAACCGCATCCCCGGTGCCGACGCCAAAGGCCGGCTCTCCACCCGCCTCGCCAGCCGACGGTAGTGCCACTACCAGCCCGGCGGCGACGTCGCTAACATCATATACCGGTGCCGCCTCAATAATCCTCATCCGCCGCCCTCTCCATCTAGTATAACACCCCGGCCAGGGGTGGAAGGCGCGCACCCGCCGCCAGATATCTACTGCGGACAGGCGCCAGTCAATCTCACCATCATTTTTTGAAATCGGACGGCAGTAGCTCGCTCCAACCGCATCCTGAGGCTGTGGGGAGAGCGTCCCCTTTACCCAAGACGGTAAAACGGAAAGGAGCAACTGAGCAGAAATCCTGGACAGCTTCGCCGTCAGCGAGCCGGTAGTGTCCCGCCCCGAAATGGGAATCTGCGCCCGGGCCAGTATCGGGCCGGTATCCACACCCTCATCCATCAGCATAATACTGACCCCGGTAAACTCTGCACCGGCCAGAATAGCCGATGCCACCGGCGACGCCCCCCTGAACCCTGGCAAAAGAGAGGGGTGCAAATTGATACAGCCCCAGTGCGGGATATCCAGTACCGACCGGGGCAGAATTTGACCGAAGGCTGCCACGACGATGATATCAGGCCGTAAGGAAGCCAGACCCGAGACCACCTCCATCTTCTGCAAGCTGTCCGGCTGTACCACCAGAAGATTCAAACGCTCGGCCGCTCTCTTCACCGGCGAAGGGGACAGGGCACGCCCCCTACCCGCCGGTCGGTCCGGCTGGGCATAGACAGCCGGGATACGATACCCATTTAGAACCAGGTACTCAAGGGGCAGTACGGCAAACTCCGGGCTACCCATAAATACAACCCGCAAACCTAAACCTCTCTAGCTGGACATAAATAACAGGGGAAATTTTTCACCGACCCGGATTTCTTCAAGCTATCAGGCAAATATCAAACAAAAAGGCAAGTCTGGAAGACCTTCTACAGGGGAAAGAGGAGCCAAAAACGCCCCAAAATTAGTCCCAGAAAACTTGCCATCCCGCTGAAAAGGTGTTCTCCAGCACACCCTGTTTCTGAAACTCCCTGTAGATACAAACCCACCGGTTAATACTGCTACCGAGTAAATATTATCACCAAAAGAAATTTTTCGCCAATCAGGATTTCTTCAAGCTATCAGGCAAATATCAAACAAAAAGGCAAGTCTGGAAGACCTTCTACAGGGGAAAGAGGAGCCAAAAACGCCCCAAAATTAGCGCTAAACATCTTGCTACTCCTTCAAGGGCACCTGCTATCATTAATACTGTCGTCCCAAATCCCATCCCCTAACCAACACGGGCTATACCAAACCAGTCTAATAAGGCTATAGAGTGCACAGTGCTAGGAACTAGAGGAAAGGGGTTCTATGGAAACAGACTCGGCTCAGAGAACCTGGGAGGCCGCCTTAGGCGAGTTACAGCTCCAGGTCAGCAAGCATAACTTCCAGACCTGGTTTGGGAAAACATCAGGTTTGAGCTGCGAAGGGAATCAATTTACCATCGGGGTACCCAATACCTTCGTCACTGAATACCTGGTCCGGAACCAGCGCTCCCTGATTGAGAAAACCCTGATCGGAATTACCCGCCGTAATATTACTGTTATCTTCAAGATAATCAGCCCGGACCAAAATACGGACCCTACCGGCGACGATACAAAAGAGCCACCGCCGACGGCAAACCCCGTCTCCACCATGTTCAACCCTAAATACACCCTTGACTCCTTTGTTGTCGGCGGCTCCAACCGGCTTGCGTATGCTGCCGCCCTGGGAGTAGCCGATAATCCCGGACATAGCTATAATCCCCTCTTCGTATGCGGAGGAGTCGGCCTTGGTAAGACCCATCTGCTACATGGCATCGGTCATCTCGTCCTAGCCAAGAACCTCCGGGTACACTACGCCAGCTGCGAGCAGTTCACCAACGAATTTATCAGCGCCATTCAGGAAAGACAGACCAAGGAGTTCCGCAATAAGTACAGAAATGCCGACGTCCTGATGATTGACGACATCCAGTTTATCAGCGGCAAGGAGCAGACCGAGGAGTGTTTCTTCCACACTTTCAACGAGCTGCATAATGCCAACCGCCAGATTATCGTTACCAGTGACCGACCGCCAAAATCACTACCGCGTCTGGCTGACAGGCTGCGATCACGTTTCGAGTGGGGACTTATTGTCGACATCCAGCCCCCTGATTTTGAAACACGTCTTGCCATCCTCCAAGCCAAGGCAAAGCAGAGGGGAGAAAGCATTGCTCCGGACACACTGGAACTCATTGCCCGCAAGATCCAGCAGAACATAAGGGAACTGGAAGGCAATCTCAACCGGGTTATTGCCTACGCCCAGCTTCTGAAAACCAAGGCTACTCCGGATCTGGCTGCCAAGGCACTGGAGAATATCGCTGATAAGGCACTATCCAGTGCTACAATAACTCCCGCCCTGCTGGTAGAAGCTGTGGCCAGCAGCTTCCAGCTTTCGCTTTCCGACCTAAAGGGATCAAAGAGGGATAAAGAGACTTCCCTAGCCAGACAGATTGCCATGTACCTTATACGCAACGAAACCAACTGCCCGCTGGCCCAGATCGGCAAAGAGCTGGGCGACCGAAACCCTTCCACCGTCAGCCACTCCTGTGAAAAAATTGCCGCCGAAATAAGCTTAAGCCCCTATCTTAAGCGCAAGGTCGCCGCCATCCGTGACCAGATCTTTTCCGGATAAAAGAACAGCGGACATCACCAATCCCTCCGGAAACCTCCTTTACTCCTCTCCCTTATGCCCTTAGGGTACACCGAGATATCAGAGATTTTGCAGAGAAATAGACTTTTTTTCGATAAGTCTGCAAAATCATTGAAAAGTCCTCGGAAGTCGACGCCCAGTCCGCCCTAAAATTAAAGTATCAAAAATTCAGTTGTGCCTATCTTCCTATAGTGACCTGTCGTAATCTCCTATTACTGTTATAATTAGAACTAACATCCAGAACTATGTTTGGGGTAAGATTATAAGAACTACAATGTTGATAACTTATGGTTGAGTGGCGTATATGTTTGATACCGCGGAGATAATGGTGAGAGCAGGGAAAGGTGGTAGCGGGGCAATAAGCTTCCGGCGTGAGAAGTTTGTGCCTTTTGGCGGGCCCGACGGGGGGGATGGCGGAGCTGGAGGGAGCGTACTTCTGGAGGCTTCCTCCAGCGTCAGCAATCTGCGCAGGTATAATCAGACCAGGTCCTATCGGGCAGGCGACGGTGGGGATGGCATGGGGAAGAAGATGCACGGAAAGAAGGGGGGAGACCTGATATTAACCGTTCCGCTGGGTACAGTGGTAGCGTACAGAGGGCAGGATGGCAACGCTGTTCCGGTTGCTGATCTGGAGCAGCCGGGGCAGCAGGTGGTGATTGCTCGGGGGGGGGAGGGGGGAATGGGTAACGTTCACTTCGCTTCCTCCACGAACCAGGCTCCGAGGATTGCTCAGGAGGGAGAAGCGGGGGAGGAAAAGGAGATATTGCTGGAACTGAGGCTTATTGCTGATGTCGGCATTATCGGTTATCCTAACTGCGGCAAGTCTACTCTGCTGGCGGCCTCGTCAGCGGCGAGGCCCAAAATAGCTGACTATCCCTTTACGACTCTGGAACCTGTCCTGGGGGTTGTCGAGGTCGGCGGGCGGCCCCTGGTGCTGGCGGAGATTCCGGGTCTAATTGAGGGCGCTCATCTCGGGCGTGGCCTGGGTCACGATTTCCTGCGTCATATTGCCCGTACCCGGGTGCTGATTCACCTGGTTGACGGTAGCTCTGCTGCTCCGGCGGAAGACGTGGCTCAGGTGAATGCAGAGCTCGGCCTGTTTGATGCGACTCTCGCCAGAAAGCCACAGCTGGTAGTGGTGAATAAGATTGATCAGCCCCAGGTTAGGTCGCGGATAGCCGATATTATCAGCAGCTTTGGTGTTGGAGGAACCTCGCCGCTCTTTATATCTGCCGTAACCGGCGAGGGGGTTGCTGAGCTTATGGCGGAGACGCTGAAGATACTGGATAGGGCTGAGGTTAATTCGGGGGTAGATGAGAAGGTCAGCGAGAAGGTTTTTCGCCCTCTGCCGCGGGGTTCTGATTCATGTGTACATAAAGACGGGGACACCTTTGTCATAACAGCCCCCAAGCTGGAGCGTATCATAGCCAGGAAGGGTACGGCTGAGGCTGAGGCCTACCGGTATGTCATAAGATATCTTGAGCGGCGGGGCATCAGCCGGGACTTAAGGAGAATGGGTATACGTCCCGGTGACAAGGTACGCTGTGGCAGCTTGGAGTGGGACTGGAGCTAGGGTGGAGAATCTACCGGATTCTGGATAGGGGTAAGTTCGATATGAAGATAGGGGTGTTGGGGGGTACTTTCGACCCGGTCCATAACGGGCATCTGGCGGTGGCCGGTGAGGTAGAGGTCAAGCTGGGGCTGGATGAGGTTCTCTTCGTACCGGCCGCTCAGCCTCAGCTCAGGACAGGCGGCCCGGTTTCGGCGGGAGAACACCGTATCCGGATGGTACGCCTGGCTATTAACGGTAAACCCTGCTACCGGTTATCTTTAGTGGAGATAGAGCGGGCCGGACCCTCTTATACTGTCGATACCATCGCTCAACTGAGAAGTCAGATCGAAGAGGGAGATGAACTGTTTTTCATTCTGGGTTGGGACAACCTTGCCGAACTGCCCCGGTGGCGGGAGCCGACCCGGCTGATCAGTATGTGCCGTCTGGTGGCGGTTCCCAGACCGGGCGGTCCACTGCCCGACCTCAATTCTCTGGAGGTTTTTATCCCCGGGCTGACCCGGAACGTTATTCTGCTCCAGTCGCCGCGTGTTGATATCAGTGCTTCGGAAGTAAGGCGACGGGTCGCTCAGGGGCTATCTATTCGCCATCTTGTGCCCGGACCGGTGGCGGATTATATCCGGGATCTAGGCTTATATGCTACTATAGACCGGGTCGGCTGACCTCAGACAGGAGGACAATATATGGGAGTATATCCTAATCTGGAGTTGGGGCTTGATACTGAAGGTGCCAGAAGGCTCAGGGATATTGCCGGTGAGGTAGGGGCCTTCCTAAAGGGGGAGTTTATCCTTACCTCGGGGAAGAAGAGCAGCTACTACTTTGATGGGAAGAAGCTGACCCTATCTCCGGAGGGGGCCTACCGTGTGGGCCGGGTAATATATGATATGCTGTCCGGCACTGGTATTGATGCTATCGGCGGTGTTGCCACCGGTGCTTACTCCATGGTAACCGCAGCTGCGGTAATAAGCTATCTGGAGGGGAAGCCGATACCGATTTTTGTCGTCCGGGAGGTGGCCAAGGAACACGGCACGATGAGAAAGGTTGAAGGACACCTTGAAGAGGGCTCCCGGGTGGCTATAGTTGAGGACGTCCTGACCACCGCAGGCTCGGTATGTAAGGCTATTGAGACGGTAGAAGAGGCTGGCTGTCGGGTGGTCAAGGTGGTTGCCCTGGTTGACCGGCAAGAGGGTGGCAGCGCCCGGCTGAGAGAGGCGGGGTATGATTTCGCCGCTATCTTAAAGATCGTCCACTAGATATCCAGGTTCTTGACGCTCTTGGCATGGGCCTGGATAAAGGCTTTGCGAGGTGGTACTTCTTCTCCCATCAGCACGTGGAATATGTGGTCGGCCCTGGCGGCGTCCTCCAGGTTGACACTGAGCAGGGTGCGTGAGGTGGGATTCATCGTAGTCTCCCACAGCTGCTCGGCGCTCATCTCTCCCAGGCCCTTGTATCTCTGCACCTCAACCTTTCTCGCCCCTTTTAGCTGGTTCATACTCTCTTCTTTTTCTGCCTCTGAGTAGACCCACTGCTCTTGCTTGCCGTTCTTGATACGGTACAGCGGTGGTTGAGCAATAAACAGGTGTTCGTGGTTGATCAGGTCTACCATGTGCCGGAAGAAGAAGGTGAGGAGCAGGGTGCGTATGTGAGAACCGTCGACGTCGGCGTCGGTCATCAGTATAATCCGGTGATAGCGGAGCTTGACGGGATCGAAGTCTTCATCCAGTCCCGCTCCCAGGGCCGTAATAATGGCACGGATTTCGGCGTGGGCCAGCATCTTGTCCGGGGGGGCCTTTTCCACATTGATGATTTTGCCGCGCAGGGGCAGGATTGCCTGAAAGCGGCGGTTCCGTCCCTGCTTGGCAGAGCCGCCGGCGGAGTCACCTTCCACCAGATATAGTTCACAGAGAGAGGGGTCCTTCTCGGAGCAGTCAGCCAGCTTTCCCGGCAGAATGCCGGTATCGAGGCTGCTCTTTCTGATAATCAGGTCACGGGCCTTGCGAGCGGCTTCTCGGGCTCTGGCGGCGGTGAGGCACTTGTCGATGATCTGCTGGGCATCTTGGGGGTGTTCCTCGAGATGGAGGGATAGCCCCTCGCTTACGGCGCTCTCCACGATGCTCTTAATCTCGGCGTTGCCCAGTTTACCCTTTGTCTGTCCTTCAAACTGCGGCTCGGAGAGCTTAACACTGATGACGGCGGTAAGCCCTTCCCTGACGTCTTCACCGGTCAGGTTGGGGTCGTCCTCCTTGATCATCTTGTTCTTACGGGCGTAGTCATTGAGCACCCGGGTCAGCGCCGAGCGGAATCCGGTCAGGTGGGTACCGCCGTCCGCCGTATTGACGCAGTTGGCAAAGCTGAAGATGGCCTCGGAAAAGCCGTCGTTATACTGAAGAGCTGCCTCGACCATAGTGCTGTCAATCGTTTTAGAGATATAGATGGGGGAACGGTGGCGGACCTCCCGGTTCCGGTTAAGGTGACGGACGAGGCTGTTGATACCGCCCTCAAAATAGAAGGTCTTTTCCCTGTCCTTTTCTTTATCGTACAGGCACAGCTCCAGCTCCTTATTGAGATAGGCTACCTCCCGCAGGCGCTCGCAGAGGGTGTCAAAATCGTAGTCGATAGGGCCGAATATCTCTTCATCGGCAAGGAAGGTAGTCGTGGTGCCGGTGTCATCGGCTTCTCCGACTACGGATACCTCTCCCTGGGGTATTCCCTGGCAGTAGCGCTGTTCGTAGAGCCGTCCGTCACGCCTGACATTGACCGTAAGCCAGGCGGAGAGAGCATTTACTACCGAGGCGCCTACCCCGTGTAGGCCGCCGGATACCTGATATATCTTACCGCCGAATTTTGCACCTGCGTGGAGGGTGGTCATTACCGTCTGCAGGGCGGATATATTGGTGGTAGGGTGGATATCTACCGGGATGCCGCGCCCGTTGTCTTCAACCTTAACCGATTTGTCTCGTTCCAGTGTGACTACTATTCTGGAGCAGAAGCCGGACATGGCTTCGTCAACGCTGTTGTAGACAATCTCGTAGACGACATGGTGCAGACCGCGCTGGTCTGTGCTGCCGATATACATACCGGGCCGTTTGCGTACCGCCTCCCGACCGCCCAGCACCTGGATATCTTTGGCGGTGTATCCTCTTTGCGGCTCGGTTGACTCTAGTCCTTGCTCGGTCACAGCCGGTCTGACCTCCGTTTAGCAGTGTGTAAAGGGGAGAGGGAAGGTTGAACATAAGTGCAGATGGCAGTAGTAAAAAGAGGCTACCCGACAGGAAGTAATTCTATGTGATATCAAGGTAACCATCTTGCTTAATTATAACACAAGTGAGCTTGCCAAGGGAAGCCTTTTCAGGGGCAAACAGCCGGGGCGCCAAGGCCGGATGTTTCCTCAATCCCCAGCATCAGGTTCATGTTCTGGATTGCCTGTCCGGCAGCCCCCTTGACCAGATTGTCGATGCTGCTGACGGTAATTAGTCTCCCTGTCCTGATGTCGATGGTGGGATGAATAAAGCAGTAGTTGCTTCCCCAGGTATGCTTGGTGTGCGGGGGCTCCTCGATCACTCTGACGAAGGGCTCGTCCCGGTAGAAGTCGCGGTAGAGCTTAAGCAGCGCCTGTTGCCCCTTCCGGTCAACCGAGATCTTACCCGGGGCCAGGGGGGCGTAGGCGGTGGTCAGTATTCCCCGGGTCATCGGTATCAGGTGAGGGACGAAGCTTACCTGTGGTGGCGATCCGGGAGCAAGCTGGCCAAGCTCCTGAGCAATCTCGGGCAGGTGGCGGTGTCCGTCCAGAGCGTAGGCGGCCACATCTTCGTTGGCTTCGGGGAAGTGGGTCTTTAAGCTTAAGCTCCGGCCAGCCCCCGAGATGCCGGACTTGCTGTCGATAATGACGTCCGGACCGATTATCCCGGACTTGACTGCCGGGGCCAGTGCCAGAATGGCTCCGGTGGGGTAACAGCCGGGGTTAGCCACCAGGGTGGCCGATCTAATCTGAGCGCGGTGTAGCTCGGGCAGTCCGTAGATGGCATGGGCCAGTAGCTCGGGCCGGGGGTGACCGACCCCGTACCAGCTAAGGTATGCGGAGGCGTCCTTTAGCCTGAAATCAGCGCTTATGTCAATCACTCTAACGCCGCGGTCGAGAAGCGGGATCACCTCTTTGGCGCTCTCCTGGTGCGGCATAGCGGAGAATGCCAGCTCAACCTGGCCCAGCTTTGCTTCAATGCTAAGATTGATGCCGGACAGGTGCGGAAAGGCCTTGCCCAGGAGCTGCCCTGCCAGAGAGCGCCCGGTGACCGAAGTAAGCTCCACCGCCGGGTGCTGAGATAGTAAGCGGGCCAGCTCGATGCCGGCGTAACCGGTAACATTGATAATGCCTACCTTGACCTTATTCACTGGGATTACCTCCTTCACAAAGACACTCCAGGGCCGCCAGTTGATTCCTGGTACCGATGACGATCAGGAGGTCTCCCTCCTCGATGGCTATCTCACCGGGTGGATTGGGCAGGAGCCGGCCCGTTTTCTTGCCTATTGCCAGGATAATTGCCCTGCTCTGCCGGCGGATTTCCTCTACCGTTTTGCCGACCAGTGGGGAGGTTTTGCCGGCGACGATGTTTTCCATATCCATCTCTCTGCCGCGGCCGTAGGTTACCGTGTCGATGAAGTCTACCACCCCCGGACGTATGGCAAGCATAGCCATACGCCGGGCGCCGATTTTATTCGGCGACACGGTATGGTTGGCCCCGGCCATCTTTAGCTTTATCTCCGCCTCTTCATTGCTGGCCCGGGCTTCAATAAACAGGTCAGGCTGCATTCCCCGGGCGGAGAGAGTGATATAGGTATTGTCGACATCGCTGTCTACAGCGGCCACCAGCCCCCTGGCCCGTTCGATGCCGGCCTCAATCAACACCTTGTCGCTGGTGGCATCACCGAGCAGGTAGAGATGGCCTGCTTCCTCCGCCTTGGTAATGATGTCCGGGCGGTTGTCAACCACGATAAACGGGATCCCCTCCTCACTAAAGGTGCGGGCGATATCCTCTCCGACCCTCCCGTAGCCGCAGAGAATAAAGTGGTCTTTCAGTTTGGCTATTCTAGCTTTCATTTGCCGCCCCCCCCAGGGTGGTACGAAACTTTCCTTCGACGATGTATTCGATAAAGGCGCCTAAGACAAAGGCTGCCCCGCTGACACCCCCGGCGATGAGCACTATGGTAAAAATCCGTCCGGTGGCGCTTAAGGGGTGGACCTCACCGTAGCCAACCGTGGCTATGGTGATTACCGTCATATAAACGGCTTCGCCGAACGACCATCCCTCGATGTACATATAGCCGATAGTACCGGCGGCTACAATGCAGATCAGGATAATCAGTCCCTGGCGCAGCCTTTTGAAAGGATTCACTTTTTAACTACCCGTAATCAAGCTCTATTGTAGCATATTATAGCCTCTTGGCGGTTGGCAAACCAGGCCCGGGGGTTGAATTTCCCAAACGGTGATTTGTCAGGGGAGGCGGAGGGGTGTTACCATTTCTGCGGTGATTTTAAAATGGTCTTTGATCTAGCGGGAGCGGCCTTGAAGGCCATCGGGGTGGTCAGAAGCAGACCCGGGGGGATGGCACAGCCAGGCCAATCGGGGGCTGTTGCTGAGGTTGTGATTGACCGGAGCCTGGCCGTGGCCCTGGATGGCATCGATGATTTTTCCCACATTATAGTCTTATACTGGATGCATCAGGCTGATCCCGACAGGCTGTCACTGAAGGTACATCCCCAGGGTAGGTGTGATTATCCCCTGGTGGGGCTTTTTGCGACGCGCTCGCCATACCGGCCCAACCCGGTGGGGATAGCCATGGTGAGACTGATTGAGCGACGTAAGAATATACTGGTGGTTGAGGGTCTTGACGCTATTAACGGCACTCCGGTGATCGATATCAAACCCTATCTCCCGCAGGGCGACTCTGTGGCCGATGCGGTGGTGCCCCCGTGGATAGGTGAATATTACCGGGTGAACCGGAAACTCAGGGAGATCTACCGTCGGCTTGTCGACTGCTACGGCCCGCAGCATTGGTGGCCCGCTGATGGGCCGTTTGAGATGATGGCCGGCGCCATCCTGACGCAGTCGGCAGCCTGGCGAAATGTGGAAAAGGCGATTGCCAACCTGAGGGCCGGGCGGCTGCTGTTACCGCAGGCGCTGCGCCGGCTGCCCACCCCCGAGCTTGCCGGTCTTATCCGACCCTGCGGTTACTATAATGCCAAGGCGCTAAAGCTCAAGTACCTGGCCCGATGGCTCGGGGAGGTCTGTGGCGATGACCTTGAGAAGCTCTTTGCAGTTGATACCGCTGCCCTTCGCCGGGAGCTGCTTTCCGTCCATGGTGTTGGAGAAGAGACCGCCGACTCCATCCTGCTCTATGCGGCAAAGAAGCCGGTTTTTGTTATCGATGCCTATACCCGCCGCATTATCGACCGTCTCGGGATGACCCCTCGAGCCAGGGGCTACGCCGCCTACCAGTCCCTTTTTATGGATAACCTGCCTGCTGATGGCGGGATGTTTCAGGAATACCATGCTCTCCTGGTCCGTCTGGCCAAGGAAGTCTGTCGCCGCCGCCCGCTCTGCCGGAGTTGCTGCTTAAGCGATATCTGTCCTTTTGATTGTACAGGCTGAGGGTAGTATACTTTCGGTTGATGGCAGGAGGTTCGATATGGATTGTCAGTACATGGTGGATAGACTGGTCGTCTGGGTGAAAGAGCAGGTGCTTGCCGCCGGATGCAAGGGGGTTGTCCTGGGGATGAGCGGCGGGCTTGATTCCTCGGTGGCGGCGGTGCTGTGCCGGCGTGCTTTTCCCGAGAACATGTTGGGGGTCATCATGCCGTGCTATAGCTGCGGGGAGGATGCCGAGCATGCCCTGGCCGTAGCCGGCCGGTTTTCTATCCCGACCAGGCTGGTTGCTCTGGATTCCGTCTTTGACACCCTGCTTGAGGTCTTAGCCGGTGACGATGTAGATCCGGCTCTTGGCAAGATGGCCAGGTCTAACCTTAAGGTCAGGCTAAGGATGCTGCCTCTCTATTACTTCGCCAACCGGCTTGGCTACGCCGTGGTCGGGTCGAGCAATCGCTGTGAGCTTGCCATCGGATACTTTACCAAGTACGGAGATGGTGGGGTGGATATTATGCCCCTGGGTGACCTGGTTAAGGAGCAGGTAAGGGAGCTGGCCAGTTTCCTGGGTATCCCGCAGCCGATTATTGATAAACCCCCCTCGGCCGGTCTGTGGCCGGGACAGACCGATGAATGCGAAATGGGTATTAGCTATCAGGCGCTCGACCGCTATCTAATTACCGGCGAGGCTCCGGAAGGGTTGAGGGAGAAGATTGAGACGAAGATAGCGGCTAATGCGCACAAGCGTCTGCCGCCGCCGATCGCTGTTTTTTAACGAAGGATGGCTTAAGGATGGGAACCGGCAAGGTTAAGATTGTCACTGATAGTACTGCTTCCCTGTCAGCGGAGGAGATTGCCCGTTACGATGTCCGCGTTGTGCCGCTTAAGGTTATCTTAGGGACGGAGGTCTTCAATGAGGGAGTGGACATTACCAATGAGGAATTCTATCGCCGTCTGTCCAGGGACGGTATTCTGCCGACCACTTCGCAGCCTTCGGTAGAGGATTTTACCCGCCTGTACCGCGAGCTTGCTGAAGCGGGACAACCTATCCTTTCTCTTCATATCTCCAGCCTGCTGAGTGGAACGGTCAATTCTGCCAGAGCGGCCAGGAAGAAACTGCCCCAGGCACAGATTGAGATAGTGGACTGCCTTACGGTAGCCTTACGTATGTTGATTGCTCCTGCCGTCAGGGCTGCGGAAGACGGGCAGAGCCTGCCTCAGCTCAAGACTTCTATTGAAAGACTAAATTCCTGCATGAATGCTTTCGGTGCGTTCGGCACGCTGGAGTACCTTGCCAGGGGTGGACGTATCGGGGCAGCCAAGGCTTTGCTCGGTACCCTGCTCCGGATTAAGCCGATCCTGGCTTTTGAGGGCGGTGAGCTCAAGGTGCTCTCCCGGGCGAGAACCAGTGCTAAGGCGATAGAGTATATCATAGAACTGATGAAGCTGCGGCAGGGAGGACGGACTCCGGACCATGTCGGTGTGGTCCATACGGCAAATATGGAATCGGCCCTGCTGCTTAAAAAGGAGGTCGAGGCGTGTTTCGACTGTGCCGACCTGGAGCTTCTTGAGCTGGGTCCGGTGTTGGCCAGTCACCTGGGGCCGGGGTTTTTCGGCATCGGCTTCTATCGCGATGATGAATGGTAGCCGGAGCGAGCTTGTCCTGAATGAGCGAAGAATGGCTGCTGCCGGGAACTGCTTGTTTTGACAGAATCCCTGTGTTATTATTGGTTTTGAGGCGAAAATGACCACGGAGAAAGAGAAGGCACTAGAGCTAGCCATCAACCAGATAGAAAAGCGGTATGGTAAAGGGTCGGTGATGAAGTTGGGGGGAATAATGGCAGCTGCTTCGGTAGAGGCTATCCCCAGCGGTTCGCTGGCACTGGACCTGGTATTGGGTGTCGGGGGTATTCCCAGAGGTCGTATCACGGAAATTTTCGGTCCCGAGTCGTCAGGAAAGACCACCCTGGCGCAGCATATCATTGCCGAAGCGCAAAAGCAGGGGGGTACGGCTGCCTATATTGATGTGGAGCATGCCCTGGATCCTACCTATGCCGCCGCTTGTGGTGTTAATGTTGATGACTTGCTCATCTCCCAGCCTGATACCGGAGAGGAAGCCCTGGAGATTACTGAGGCGTTGGTCCGAAGCGGGGCGGTGGACGCGATAGTGATTGACAGCGTAGCGGCCCTGGTCCCCAGGATTGAAATCGAAGGGGATATGGGAGATGCCCATGTCGGGTTGCAGGCCCGCTTGATGTCACAGGCCTTGAGGAAGCTTGCTGCCGCTATTGGTAGGGCTGGTACAGCGGTGGTCTTCATTAACCAGCTCCGGGAAAAGGTCGGAGTCATCTTCGGCAATCCTGAAGTGACACCGGGTGGCCGGGCGCTCAAATTCTACAGCTCAGTCAGGATAGACCTTAGGCGTGTTGAGACTATTATGGATGGGACCAAGGCGATTGGTAATCGTGTTAAGGCTAAGGTAGTCAAGAATAAGGTTGCTCCCCCCTTTAGAAGCGCCGAGTTTGATATTATGTTTAGTCGTGGTATCAGTCGGGAGGGTAATCTTATTGACGTTGGTGTAGAGTTGGGGCTAGTGAAAAAGGCGGGTTCTTTTTTCTCCTACGGTGATGTTCGTCTGGGGCAAGGCAAGGAGAATGCCAAGCAGTACCTGAACCAGCACCCTGAGCAAGCTCAAGAGATTGAGCAGCAGATTAGAGCCTCAGCCGTAAACACTTATACTGCGATTCCTGAAGGGTAAAGATGCTCCACCCGACGGGTTAGTAGCAATATAGAATAGAATATCGAGGTAAAATGAGGCTGAGGCTTATTAAAGCTTTGGCCTTATTTTTTGGCGGGGGTTGTTAGTAAGATGAGCAGGGTTACCGCTCTTCGCCTGGGGAAGGGACGGGGAAAGAGGGTAAACGTATATCTGGACGGAGCGTTTGCTTTTAGTCTTGGGGTTGAAGTGATGGCGAAAGAGGGGCTTAAGGTCGGCCAGGAGCTAACCCGGTCTCAGATTGAGGCGTTAGGTATCGTAGATGGCTCCCGGCGCTGTCTTGAAGCTGCGATGCGTTACCTTAGCTATCGCCCCCGCAGTGAATTTGAGCTTAGGGAGAGACTCACCCGGCGCGGTTTTGATAGTGATGGCATCGAGACGGTAATTACCCGCCTGAAGGAGCAGGGGCTGGTGGATGATACAGACTTTGCCCGGTTTTGGAAAGATAACCGACAGTCATTTAGCCCGCGCAGCCGCCGGTTGACCGGGCTTGAATTGAGGCGTAAAGGAGTTACCGAGGAGGTAATTGACCGGGTGGTTGGTGAAGTCAATGATGACGATAGCGCTTATCGCGCTGCCCTAAGCAGGGCGTATCGATTAACAGCGTCTGATTACCAGAGCTTTCGCCACCGCCTGGCCGAGTATCTCAGGCGGCGTGGCTTTGGCTATCGGGTGATAAATAACACTGTGGAGCAGTTGTGGCAGGAAATAAGGGACCAGCACTAAGGAGTCTTACCATGAATGCCGTTTCGGTATTGTGGCACTAGTTGGTGTGTTGTGGGTGGTCTTTTGTTATGTGCCGGGCTGTAACCAGAAAAGAGGTATGAAATGCTAACAAACGCAGGAGCAATAAACATCTTAACCGTTCTATTCAGTTTCATCATCGGGGCGGTAGCTGGGGCGGCCTTTGTTTTCTTCTTCAGGAGGTTCCGTCTGAGCCGAGAAATGCGTCTTGCCGAGAGGAAAGCGGCTAAGATACAGACTGATGCTGAACATAAGGCCAGGGACATGGTTAGCGAGGCTAAGGCGGAGGCGGCGAGACTAAAATCGACGGCTGAAGCGGAGTGTCGCGAGCGGCGCTCCGAACTGCAGCGTAATGAGAACCGTCTGGTGCAAAAGGAAGGGACGCTTGAGCGTAAATTGGAAGATCTTGAGCGCCGCTCGCGCGAGATGGCTAACAAGGAAGAGAAGATAGAGTCTATTCGTGAACAGCTTGAGGAGGCCAGAGGGAAGCAGTTGAAGCAGCTGGAGATTATATCAGGTATGTCTACCGATGAGGCGAAGAAGTCGCTGCTTGATTCTGTGGAGGTTGAGATTCGGGATGATACCTCACGGCGCCTCCGGGAGTGGGAGAGCGAACTTAGAGCGGATGAGAATAAAAAGGCCCAGGAGATTCTATCCCTGGCTATCCAGCGCTGTGCTTCTGACGTTGTCGCTGAGGCAACAGTGTCCATCGTCGCTATTCCCAGTGACGATATGAAGGGCCGGCTTATCGGGCGGGAAGGGCGCAACATCAGGGCTCTGGAGCAGGCGACCGGGGTTGATCTCATTATTGATGATACCCCTGAGGCGGTAACCCTATCCAGCTTTGACCCTGTGCGGCGTGAGGTAGCCCGTCTGGCTTTGACCAAGCTGATTCTTGACGGGCGTATCCACCCCGCTCGTATTGAAGAGGTGGTAGCCAAGTCCAAAGAAGAGGTGGAGGCTGCTATCTATAGTGCTGGTGATCAGGCTGCCTGTGAGGTGGGCGTTACCGGTTTGCGTCCCGAGTTGATCCGGTTACTTGGCCGCCTCAAGTTTCGTACCAGCTACGGGCAGAATGTCCTGGTTCACAGTATTGAGGTGGCCCACATATCCGGTATGATTGCCAGCGAGCTGGGAGCCAATGTGGCGATAGCTAAGAAAACAGGGCTGTTGCATGATATCGGCAAGGCGGTGGACCATGAGGTAGAAGGGACTCATGCCGCTATCGGCGCTGATCTGGTCAAGCAGTGGGATAAATCCTCCGAGGTGGTCCGGGGAATTGCTGAGCACCATGGCGAGACCGGGACCACCAGTGTCTGGGGCTTTATTGCCTCGGCGGCTGATGCTATCAGCAGCGCCAGGCCGGGAGCCCGGCGAGAGTCTTTGGAGGGCTATCTGCAGCGTTTAAAGGCGCTGGAGGATATTGCCACCGGCTTTAAGGGGGTAGAGAAGTCCTTTGCCATCCAGGCCGGCCGTGAGATACGTATTATGGTCAAGCCGGAAGAGATTGATGACCTGGGGGCGATGCGGCTCGCTCGGGATATCGTTAAGAAAATAGAGGAAGGGCTGCAATACCCGGGACAGATAAAGGTTATCGTATTAAGAGAGACTAGAGCGGTAGACTACGCTAAGTAAAGCAGATTAGATACGTTTACCGGTGAAGGCGTTCCGGAAAACCGGGCGGCTTGTCGCCGGTGAGGTAGGAGACGCTAATGATGGTACTGGTGATCGGTGATATCATTGGCCGGCCGGGGCGCCGGGCAGTAAGCCGTCTGCTGCCCGATATCAGCCGGGAGTACGGGGTGGACCTGGTCATCGCTAACGCTGAGAATGTGGCCGGTGGCATCGGGGTGACCGTAAATACGGCCAATGAGCTGCTTCGGGCCGGCATCCATGTGCTTACCTCGGGTAATCATATCTGGGCGGAGAAAGATATCATCCCTCACCTCGATGGTGAGATGCCTCTCCTGCGTCCGCTGAATTATCCTTGCGGCGTACCTGGTAGAGGCTATTTACTGACCGGTCACGTTATGGTGGTCAATCTGATCGGGAGGACCTTTATGGGTAATTTTGACTGTCCGTTCCGGGCTATGGACCAACTGCTTGCCGGGCTTCACCCCCTACCGCCGGTGATTATTGTTGATTTCCACGCTGAGGCAACCTCGGAGAAGGTAGCCCTGGGGCGCTACCTGGACGGGCGGGTCAGCGCCGTGCTCGGTACGCATACCCATGTCGGCACCACCGACACCAAGCTGCTGCCTCGGGGCACGGCCTATGTTACCGATATCGGTATGACCGGGCCGGTTGATTCGGTTATCGGTGATGATGTTGAAGCGGTCACCCGCCGTTTTCTGACCATGATTCCCCACCGTCTGTCCGTAGGCAGGGGGAAGGTAGCGCTTGATGCGGTACTGATCGGGATAGATGAGGGCAGTGGTCGGGCGGTAAGTATTGAGCGAATCTCGCGGGAGACGGAGTGATGGTATCCCGGGTGGATCTTCACATACACTCAACTGCTTCTGACGGCCGGCTCAGTCCGGCAGAGATTGTGGCGAAGGCCGCCGGGCTGGGGTTAACCGTTATTGCCCTTACTGATCATGATACTACCGATGGTATCGCACCGGCCCGGGCGGCGGCCGATGACTTCCCCGGACTGAGGGTTATCCCCGGCGTTGAGCTCAGTGCCGATTTCGCTCAGGGAGAGGTCCATATTCTGGGCTACTTTATCGACGGTACTCATCAGGAGCTGAGGGCCGGTCTGGAGGCGATGCGTAATTCCCGGAGCGAGAGGGCCCGGGAGATGATAGTCAAACTCGATAACCTCGGTGTTCATATCGAGTGGCCGCGGGTTCAGGAAATAGCCGGCAGCGGTTCGGTCGGTCGGCCCCACCTGGCCCTGGCGATGCTGGAAAAGGGCTATGTCGGCTCTTTTAGAGAGGCGTTTACCAACTACATCGGTCGGGGGGCTCCTGCCTATGCCGAACGCCGCAAGGTGACGCCGGTAGAGGCGGTGGAGCTTATCTTGCGGGCCGGCGGACTGCCAGTACTGGCACACCCGCTATTCATTAATGACTGGCGGGGAATGGTTGTTGAGCTAAAGGGGGCGGGTCTGGTCGGTATCGAGGCATACTACAATGGTTACACGGCCCAGGAGATAGATAGCCTGCGGGTGATGGCGGAGAAGCATGGTCTCATTACGACCGGCGGCAGTGATTTTCACGGTATCGATGCCGGAATTGAGACCGCACTCGGCGGCGTGGATGTACCGGTGGAGGTAGTAGGGCGCATGGCGGCACTGGCGGAGCAGCGGGCGCTCCGGGTCAGCCGTAGCAATAAATAGCGAAGCATCTCCCTGTAAATAAGGTAGATAGGGAGTATCATTAGGTAGCCTTACTCAAGGTGGGATCGGTGGGTTTTGAGTTTGGAACGATGATAGCGGCCGGCTATCTCCTGGGCTCGGTGCCGACCTCGTACCTGGCAGCCAGGTGGTCTCGCGGCATAGACATCAGGGAATACGGCAGCGGTAATGTAGGGGCAAGCAATCTTCTGAGTGCGACCTCCAAGAGGGTGGTTGCTCCGGTATTCCTCTTCGACTTGTTGAAGGGCTGGCTTACAGTGTGGATGGCCTGGCGGCTGGGTATGGGTATTACCGAGCAGGTGGTGGTGGGATTGGCTACGATTGGTGGGCACAACTGGCCCGTTTTCCTCCGTTTCAGGGGGGGCAGGGGGGTTGTCACCACCATGGGGGTCGCCCTGATCATTCCCTTGTTAAATAATCTGGTCTCCTGGGGCGCGGTAATTCTTATTACGGTTATTCTGAATGCGGTAGTCTGGGTCAGCTCTTTCTTTAAGCAGGGCTCGCTGGGGGTATTCATCGCGGCAGCCGGACTGCCTCTGGTGAGTTGGGTTTTTGCTGCATCGCTCCCCTTTACTCTGGGTTGCTTCGGGATGTTTCTGATGCTGGTCATCCGGCGCCTGACGGCTCCGCAGCCGGTTACCAGTTCTTCTCTGAGCCGGAGTCAGGTTTTAGTTAACCGTCTCTTGTTCGACCGTGACATAAGGGAGAGGAGCGTCTGGATGTCGCGGGTACAGGAGGAGGAGGAAAAGCAAAAAAGGCCGGCGGGTAATAACAAGAAGTGAAATGCGCAACTCATCCTGACGTCGAGACTAAGCTAAGGTGTGGCAAGTGCGGCAGGCCGATATGCCCCCAGTGTCTGGTGCAGACGCCGGTAGGTGCCCGGTGCGCCGAATGCGCCAGCCTGCAGAAGCTGCCCACCTTTAGCATGACTAACCGGTATTACCTGAGGGCTATCGCTGCGGCCACCGGCATGGCTTTCGCCTGTGGGGCAGCCTGGTGGGCGATTGGGCATCTCGCTTATTTTAACTTCCTGCTGGCGGCGGGTTTCGGCTACGGAATCGGGGAGGTGGTCGGCCTTTCCGTTAACCGCAAGCGCGGCCGGCGGCTGGGCCTTATTGCCGGCGCCAGCGTGGTTGCCGGCTATCTGATTAGCGTCTTCCCTCCCTGGGTGTTCGTTTTCCGGTGGTTCAGCATTCCGGGCCTGGTTGTCGACCTTCTGGCGGTGGCGCTCGGCGTCTGGATTGCCGTCAGCCGGGTCAAGTAGGGGTTTTTATCTCCTATGTCAGTCAGATGGGCCTGCGCCAGCGGAGCCACAGAGCCCAACCGGTTAGCGACAGTGCGTATGCTGTTATGTAGATCTCCAATTGTACTGTGGTAAATACCCCTGCTGTCAGAATGACGGCACCGTAGTTCAGGAAGCCGTGTAAGAATGAAGCCAGCAGGTAGTATTGCCACCCTTTGCCCCTAGCCAGGCCGTAGCCGGCCAGCGCGGAAAATGCCGTATGTGCTGCCACCACCGAGAATCTCTCCCAGAATCCGGTTAGTGCTGACAGACCGTAGGTCTGTAAGGCCCCCCATATGCTGACCGAGAATAGGATAGCATTATGTACCCACTGTGCCTCGAAGATTCCGAAGGCTGCTCCGGCTGTCGCTCCTATGGCCAGACCCAACCTGGGGTCGAGGTACCTGTTCTTGCGCCGCCAGTACAAAACCACCGGCAGCAGCTTGGCACCCTCCTGGACCAGTCCGCTTATCAGTACCTGCGGTATTCCGAAAAGCAACATCCGGCTTAGAATGACCTCTTGACTCCAGAATTTGCCCAGGGCCATTCCGGCCCAAAGCTGTAGTGGAACCTGAATAAAAGAGATGGCGGCCAGGGCCAGGAAGGCGCTACCGGCCATGACCGCCCACAGACGGCGGTCGCTAAAGAGGGGTGGCCAGTATGGTATCAGCCAGAAGGCGCCGAAGTATAGCGCCAGACCAATTCCAAACGGATTGGGATTGGCGAAAAAGGAGAGGAACATCCCGGTCATATATTCAGTCATAAAGTCACGTTGACTGGCCGTATAGTAATGTTATATCTAATATAGTGCCTGTCTACGCTGTCCTTGTCAACATTTCCTATCCCCAAGCATACCTAACCACATTGACATTTAATTCATTATTGATATAATCATCAGAGATATAGCCAACCACAAAGATGGAGTAATTAGAGATGGGGGAAAGGTATTATGCCCATTGCAAGCACGTTGAGGACGGGGATACCTTTAAGACAGCAAGGGAACACCGGATACGCCTAGCGAATGTCTGTACACCCGAGAAAGGGCAGGAAGAATATCTCGAAGCAAAGAAAGCCCTTGCCGACTTAATACTGGACAAAGATATTGTGTATGAACCGGTCGGGACATCCTGTAACAGAATAGTCGCAGAAGTGTGGGCTGGTGTAACCCACGTTAATCAATATATGCGTAATCAGGGTTACACTTGCCGTTAATCTTATCCGCTGCTCCCCTTAATTCACTATCAACAGGATAACCAACCTTTTCAAACTGCCGAATCAAACGCTTCATTTTACTATCAGACACTTTATGCTCTGGCACCCCCTCCCTCAACCGCTTGAGTTGATTCCAAAATGATACACTACCAAACCTTAAAATTACTTGACATCGCGACTGGCGTTGGTTAAATTAGCTTGATGCAGTTATTCGGTACCTCCGGAATAAGAAGGCTCTTCGATGAGGGCCTGACCCAGTTGGCCTTGAGAGTGGGAATGGCTCTCGGGAAGAGCTACGATAGCGTAGTGGTCGCCAGCGATACCCGGACCTCCGCCCCTGTCCTGAAGCATGCCCTTATCTCCGGCGTTTTGAGCGGCGGTGCTCGCTGCTCCGACGGCGGAGTCCTCTCTACGCCGACGCTCGCCTTCGCCGCCAGGAGCTTCCGGGCGGGGGTAATGATTACCGCCTCGCATAACCCCCCGGAGTATAACGGCATCAAGCTGATAAATCCCGATGGTTCTGCCTTCAGCCCGGATCAGTGCCGGCAGGTGGAGGAGCTGGTCCTCGGCGATCTGCCCCGGGCTGCCTCCTGGCAGGAGATCGGCTCAAGTAACGTACTTGGTGGTGCTGTTGAGGAACACACCGAACGCATCCTTAAAGACTTTCCCTCTGGACTCGGGCTCAAGGTGGTGGTAGACTGCGGCTGTGGTGCGGCTTCAGGGATCACGCCCTATCTGCTCCGCAGGTTGGGCTGCTGGGTGGTGGGCCTGAATTGCTATCCCAGCGGTTTCTTTCCCCGTAACCCCGAGCCGACCGAGGCAAATCTGGGCGAATTGATTAAGGCGACTAAAGATTTTGACGCCGATTTGGGTATTGCTCACGACGGAGATGCCGACCGGATGATGGCCGTGGATGATAAGGGGCGGTTCGTACCCGGAGATAAGCTCCTGGGGCTTTTTGCCCGTGAGGTCGGAGCGAAAGAGGTGGTTACCACCCTGGATGCCTCAATGGCTATCGAGGAGATGGGTTTTAAGGTTACCCGGACCAGGATAGGCGATACCGCTGTCTCCGAGGAGCTTAAGTCGGCCGGGGATTTCGGCGGCGAGCCCTCGGGAAGCTGGATTTTTCCTGGTATCTCGCTGTGTCCCGACGGCATCTATGCTGCCGGCCGGATAGCCGTAATCGCCAGCAGTAAGAAGCTGTCGGGATTGATTGATGAGATACCCGCTTATCCCATCTTAAGGGGTAGCGTTGGGGTAGGGGGGGTAGCCGTGTCGGAGCTGGAGTCGCGGCTGGCGGTGATGAAGCCTCTATCGCTAAACAAAAGTGACGGCATCAGACTCGGCTTTGCCGACGGCTGGCTGCTTATCAGGGCCTCCGGTACCGAGCCGAAGGTGAGGATAACTGCCGAGGCCAGGAGCCGGGCGCGAGCCGAGGAGCTTTATGATCGCGGTATCAGGATAATCAGGGCGTGCGGTAAGGCCAACAGGGAGGGGAGTCTTTGAAGGCGGTTATGTTAGCGGCTGGTGAGGGGAGCCGGATGCGTCCCCTGACTTACACCAGGCCCAAGGTGATGATACCCATCGCCAACAGGCCCATACTGGAGCATCTGGTCATCGAGGCTAAGAAGGCGGGTATCGCAGAGTTTGTCTTTGTGGTCGGCTATCACGATGAGCAGGTGCGTGACTACTTTGCCGACGGCAGCCGGTGGGGAGTAAGCATCGAATACTGCCGCCAGGGGCGTCAACTGGGGACTGCGGATGCCCTCCGTATGGTTGAGGGGCTGCTTGGCGGCGACTTTCTTCTCCTGAACGGGGATATTATCGTTAAGCACAAAGATATCAGGCTGGTAATGGAGAAGGGAGGTAACGCCTTAAGTGTCTTTCCTGTTGAGGATCCCCGGGGCGTGGGCGTCCTTGAGTTGAGTGAGGGCAGGGTGATCCGTATCTACGAAAAGACGGCCAGCCCTCCCTCCTGTATGGTAAATGCCGGCATCTACCGTCTTACCCCCGATATCTTCGGTGCCATATCCCGGACGGGAAAATCGCCGCGGGGAGAGTATGAGCTGACCGACTCCCTGCAGTTGATGATAGATAGCGGACAGGAGGTCTCTTATCAGGAGATTGGCTACTGGCTGAACCTGAGCTATCCCTGGGACCTGCTGGCGGCCAACCAGTCGTTACTGGCTGAGATTGAGTCGGATAACCATGGTGAAGTGGAAGAGAATGTGGTAATGAAGGGCCCGGTCTCTATCGGCAGGAATACGGTAGTAAGGTCGGGTTCATACATCCTGGGGCCGGTGATAATCGGGGAGGACTGTGACATCGGGCCCAACTGCTATATTCGTCCTCACACCGCAATCGGTGACGGCTGCCATATCGGCGGCGCTACCGAGGTCAAGGCTTCCATCGTCATGGCAGGGACCAGGATTCCCCACCACAATTACGTTGGTGACAGCGTTATCGGTGCCGGCTGTAACCTGGGTTCCGGAGCCAAGATTGCCAACCTGCGTCTGGACAAGAAGAATATAGTGGTGGACGGCATCGACAGCAAAAGGCGCAAGCTGGGGGCTATCATCGGGGACGGGGTTGAGGTCGGCATTAACGCC
This sequence comes from Dehalococcoidales bacterium, assembly GCA_028716225.1. Lineage (NCBI taxonomy): Bacteria > Bacillati > Chloroflexota > Dehalococcoidia > Dehalococcoidales > Dehalococcoidales bacterium. The sequence goes on from JAQUQE010000006.1 coordinate 86,759, forward strand.
AGTATCAATACCGGCAGTGTTATTGGCAATAACGCTTATATTGCACCGGGAGCGGTGGTCAGCGGCGTCTTCTTACCGGGGGCAAGGATATCCTGAGAGGTGAATCATGAAACAGGCGATAATCCTGGCAGCGGGTGAGGGGTGGCGGCTCAGGCCGTTTACAGTTAACCGGCCGAAGGTAATGCTTCCCGTAGCAGGCAAGCCGATCCTCCGGTATCTGGTTGAGGCATTGGCACAGAACGGGATTCGCAACATTGTAATGGTGGTGGGCTATAAGCGTGAGCAGATATTCGACTATATGGTTTCGGGAGAGCACCTCGGCGTCGATATCACCTATGTCACCCAGAAGGAACGCCTGGGCACCGCTCATGCTCTGGATCAGGCCAGGGAAGCGGCCCAGGATGAGTTCCTGGTCCTCTCCGGGGATAAACTGATTGAAGCCGCTACCATTGCCCGTTTTGTTACCGTTAAGCCGGCAGCCGTCCTGGTGAAGAGGGTAGAGCACCCGGAAAGGTACGGCGTGGCGAATATTGTGGACGGCGTGGTCAGGGATATCGTAGAGCAGCCCAAAGAAGCCGGCAGTAATACGGTTATGACCCGGATTTATGCCTTCGGCAGGGAGGTTTTCGACTATATCGAGGCCGAGCTGTCTATCTCGGCTGTCCTTAACAAAATGATAGGCTGTGGCAAGACTATCTATGCCTGCGAGACGGATGGCCCCTGGCTTGAAGCTGTCTATCCCTGGGACATGCTGGGTCTTAACAGCGTGGTCATTCTTAAGGCCAGGGCTGAGATGGGTGGCACTGTTGAGAAGGGGGTTTCCCTGAAAGGGCAGGTCTCGGTGGGGCGGGATACCGTAATACGGGCAAACTCGTCTATAGTCGGTCCGGTGGTCATCGGAGATGGTTGTGATATCGGCCCCAATGCCTGTATTCTGCCGGCTACCAGTATCGGCGATAACGTTATCGTTTCTCCCTTCAGTGAAATAAAAAACAGCGTCATCGGCAGCGATGTTGCTATTGCTACCGGCGGTGTTATCCAGGACTCGGTGGTCGGTAACGGATGTGCGATCGGGGGGCATTTCACTGCCTTGAGCGGTGAGGCTGAGGTTAAGGTTAACGATTCATACCACTCGGTAAAGATGGGAGCGATGCTGGGTGAGGGCTGCAGTATCGGAAGCGGCGTGGTCGCTCAGCCCGGCACTATTTTAGGAAACTACAGTGAGGTGCAGGCGCTTAAGTTGATCAGGGGGCGGCTGCCCGATAAGAGCTTGGTGTTTTAACTATGTGCGGTATCGTTGGTTATATCGGCTACCGGCGGGCCCAGCCCATACTGTTTAACAATCTGTTCAAGCTGGAGTACCGGGGCTATGACTCCTGCGGCGTTGCGATAGCCGATAACGGCGTTACAGTGTATAAGGACGCCGGCAAGGTTGGAAATCTGAAGAAGAGAGTCCCCCGCCTTGAGGGGACGGCCGGCATCGGTCACACCAGATGGGCAACTCACGGCGAGCCGAATCAGATAAACGCCCATCCGCATTGTGATTGCTCGGGGCGGTTTGCCGTTGTGCACAACGGGATAATAGGCAATTACCGGTTGCTAAAAAAGCAGTTGATAGCCGAAGGGCACAGGTTCATCTCCGAGACGGATAGCGAGGTGATCCCGCATCTTATTGAGAAATACTACCGGGGCGACCTGGAGGGGGCGGTGGTGGCTGCTCTTAAGGATGTGGAGGGCTGCTATGCCATAATCGTATTGGCCGTCGGTGAGTCTGATTTAGTTGCTGCCAGGAAGGGCAACCCGTTGATTATCGGTATCGGTGATCGGGAAAACTTTGTCGCTTCGGATGTGCCGGCGGTGCTGGATGACACCAACCGGGTTGTCTATTTGGAGGATGGCGACCTCGGGGTGGTTAGCGCTGCGGGCATCAGGATTATGCGGGATGGCAGAGAGGTTGCCCGGGAAGAGAAGAAGATTCTATGGAGTGTCGAGGATGCCCAGAGGGCGGGCTATGAGCATTTTATGCTTAAAGAGATTCATGAGCAGCCCCGGGTGATACGGGATACCCTTATCGGGTGGTTGTCATCGGATGAGTCATCGGGCGAATCACTGGTTGATTTGACCAAAATGCAGGGTGATATCAGGCCGTTGATCCTCCTGGCCTGCGGCACCTCCTATCATGCGGCTCTGGTAGGCAGGTATATTATCGAGAAGGTACTCGGTATTCCGGTCAGGGTGGAGCTGGCCTCTGAGGTCAACTACTACGAGCGGCCTCCGGACGGAGCGGTCGCTATTGCTATTACTCAGTCCGGGGAAACGGCGGACACGCTCACGGCCATGAAAAGGGCAAAAGCGGCCGGATGCCTGTTGCTGGCCATTACCAACGTGATGGATAGCAGTGCCAGCCGGATTGCCGATGAGGTAGTCTATACCCGGGCCGGGCCTGAGATAGGGGTGGCGGCGACCAAGAGCTTCACCGTTCAGCTTATTATCCTGTACTCGCTGGCAATCTTAAGCTATAAGGTCGATGCCAGAAGACTGGCGGACCTGGTTATGGAGTTAAGACAGCTGCCGGAGAAGCTGGAGCGTTTGTTGAGCGATAAGGACAGCATTAAGGAATGTGCCCGATATCTTTCCGGGTACGAGAGTGTGTTCTTCATCGGTAGGGGGATAAACTACCCGATAGCTCTGGAGGGAGCGCTTAAGCTAAAGGAGATTTCCTATATTCATGCCGAAGGCTATGCCGCCGGAGAGCTGAAGCACGGCTCCTTTGCCCTGCTTGGTGAGAATACGCCGGTAGTCGCTATTCTGGCGCGTGATAATACCTATCAGGCGATGCTGTCCAATATCAAGGAAGTCAAGGCGAGAAAGGCGCCCGTGATAGCACTGGCCGAAGAGGGGGACGGTAATGTCGGCGAGTTTGCTGACATGGTTATCTCTGTGCCTGTGGTTGATCCCCTGTTTTCTCCGGTGGTGAATGTGGCGGCCCTGCAGCTGCTGGCCTACTATACCGCCCGCGAGAGGGGCTGCCCGATAGATACCCCGCGGAATCTGGCCAAGAGCGTAACCGTAGAGTGAACGCCGGGTCGGCGGAATAGTGAGATAATGTAAGTAATGATTAGTAATTTCAGGGAGGTTTCAGTTGGATATTAAGGTTATTGCGGGCAATATTGCCGGGATTAAAGCCGGCGCTATCGTGGCAGGGGTGTTTGATGGTACCGAGCACCCTGGCGGTGATATTGCTGCTATAGACAGTGCCCTGGGCGGGGCTGTCTTGAGGCTTACTACGCAGGGTGAGATTAAGGGTAAGCTGAACGAAATTACCCTGGTTCACAGCCTGGGCCGGCTGCCGGCAGACCGGGTGGCTGTGGTCGGCCTGGGTAAGCCATCGGAGCTGTCCCCGGATAAGATTCGCGGTGCTGTTGCTGAAGTCTGCCGTTTGCTCAGGCAGAAGGGTTGTGTTAGTGTCGCTACTCCCGCCCTGGGGGCAGGGGTGGCCGGTATTCCCCCGGAGACGGCAGCCCAGGCGGTCACCGAAGGTGCCCAGCTCGGTCTTTACTCGTTTCGCAGGCATATCACCAGGGAGGCCGAACATGGCGAGATCGGGGAGTTTACCATAGTGGCAGCCAGTGAAGCTGAGCGTGCCGATCTGGAGCGGGGCTGCATTAAGGGCAGGATTATGGCCGAGGCGGCCAGCCGGGCCCGTGACATGGCTAACGAACCGGCTAACTATATGACTCCTGCTATTATGGCGGAGACGGCGAGAGAACTGGCTGGGAAGTGCGGGTTGGAGATTAAGGTCCTTGAAGAGGAGCAGATGAAGGAGCTGGGGATGGGGGCACTGCTGGGTGTGGCACAGGGAAGCCGGGAGCCGGCCCGGTTTATCATCCTTAACTACCGGGGTAGTGATGCCGACGGTATTGATATCGCCCTGGTGGGTAAGGGGATAACCTTTGATTCCGGCGGTATCTCGATCAAGCCCTCGGAGAAGATGGAGGAGATGAAGGGGGATATGGCGGGGGGAGCTGCCGTTATTGCGGCGATGGGAGCACTCGCCCAGCTTAAGCCCGGTATTAATGTTATGGCGGTTATTCCGGCTACGGAAAACCTGCCCGGCGGCAGCGCCATCAAGCCGGGTGATGTGCTTACGGCGATGGGGGGCAAGACCATCGAGATTATCTCCACCGATGCCGAGGGGCGGCTCATCCTGTCTGACGCCTTGAGCTATGTTAAGAATGCCGGGGCTAAGCGTATCGTTGATGTCGCCACGCTCACCGGGGCTTGCCACGTCGCCCTGGGTGATTTCTGTAGCGGTGCTTTCGGAAATAGTCAGGAGCTTATCGATAGGGTAATTGCGGCCGGTCGCAAGGCGGGAGAGCTGATCTGGCCGATGCCGATGTATGAGCAGTATAAGGAGCAGAACAAGAGTGATGTCGCCGATATCAAGAATTGTGGGAGCAGGTACGGCGGTGCGATTACGGCCGCCCAGTTCCTCGCCGAGTTTGTCGGGGATACCCCCTGGGTACACCTGGATATCGCCGGTACTTTTATCAGCGACAAGGAGAAGGGCTACCTGACCAAGGGAGCTACCGGAGTCCCCGTGCGTACGCTGGTGAACCTCGTCCTCGACCTGGCTGATTAGCTTAAGAGATATCCGAAGGAGGGTTCGCTTATGAAGGTCAAATGGCTGGGACATGCTTCTTTTTTGATTACCTCGGATGATGGAATAAGGATAATCACCGACCCCTACACCACCTGCGGCGACCTGAGTTATGCCGGCATAACGGAGACTGCCGATATCGTCACGGTAAGCCATGACCACTTCGACCATAATAACGTCTCTTCCATCCGGGGGAACCCCGAGGTAGTCAGAGAGAGTACGGCAGAGGTCAGAGGTATAAGCTTCAAGGGGGTTTCTTCTTGCCATGATGAGAAGGGGGGCAGGCTGAGGGGTGGCAATACCATATTCTGCTTTACCGTCAACGGGGTGAGGGTCTGCCACCTCGGCGACCTGGGCCACCGGCTTAGTGACAAGCAGGCTGCCGAGATAGGCCCGGTCGATGTGCTGCTCATTCCGGTGGGCGGTAATTTTACCATCGACGCCGGGGATGCCACCCTGGTCTGTAATCGACTGAAGCCCCGGGTGGTGATACCGATGCACTACAGGAACCAGCGGTGTGCCTTTCCCGTCGCCGGAGTGGATGAGTTCCTCAGGGATAAGACAGATGTCAGCCGCCCGGATGCCAGCGAGGTTGAGTTCAAGGCCGGGGAGTTGCCGGCGAGCACCTGGATTATAGTCCTCAAGCCGGCGCTTTAGCGGAGTATGATGGCACCGGTCTACTTGATGCCCTGAGGTGTCCCTGTTGCTGTTAGTTTGTCTTAGAGTTCGACAGCGCTCAGCCGGCTATGGAGAAAGTGTCGCTACACTCCGGTATCGGTAGTCCTTTGCCGGGGGCTGTAGTATAATCATACCAGGTTTGAGGGTCAGGGGGCGGCTGAGTCCCGGTGGGCTTCGCGGACTTCAAATCCGTTGGGGGGCACTAGCCTGTCTCTGGTGGGTTCGACTCCCATGCGCCCCCGCCAGCTCTCTCGCTTAATACTGCTTAGCTTTTTCATTTTTCTACCCTCTTCTGGCTTGCTTTTCCTCTTTATAATCTTTATAATCCCGGCTGAGGAATATCAAAAAGAAGTATTGACATCTCTCCCGGGCGGGTTTACAATCACTTCGCTATTTGAAGGGGTTATCCAAAAAGGAGGTGTCAGATGTCCGCAGATCAGATCAAAAAAAGGATGAGAGAGTTTAAGGATGCCATGGAATCCAGGGATGTGGAGAGGATATTGTCTTTCTTTACCGAGGATGCTGAGTGGCAGGCGCCTGAAGGAACATTCAAGGGTAAGGAACAGATGAGGCGCTACATAACCTGGAACAAGCAGATGATACCGGACCTCAAGATGACCGAGTCGGGTGTCAAGATTGTGGTAGAGGGTGAGATAGGGGTTTACGATCACGTGCTGTCGGGTACTGTCGATGGCTCCAAATGGTCGACACTGGCACTGTGTGTCTATCAATTTGCCGGCGAGAAACTCAAGGGCATTAGAAGTGTCTATGACCGGCTGGCGATAGCCAAACAGGTATCTAAGGGTGCCATGGCGAAAATGGCCGTGAACGGTATCCTGAATAGTATGGAGAAAGGCCTGCACTAGCACCTTGCTGACATTTGTGCAGCATAACGGGCTAGTTGCAGCGGTTGCCCGGCCTGTTTCCGTGTAATGGATTTGTCCAACATACGGGATATAGTGTTTATGGCCGTTTTTTGGGCGCGGATTATCAGCCTCTCCAGACTATCCTGTCCGCACCCGACGGGCAATCTCCCTTTCTTAAATCCCCGGTCTAAGATTATACCTGTATTCCGGGCCCATTTCTGGGCCGCGGGTCATAGGTCAGGTGCTTGGTGATTCCAGCAGGTGTAATGTAGAATAAACTGCGGCCGATTTAATCCAGGGGTTGATTCTGTTAGGAGGATAAAGTTGAAGGTAGACGCAGCCTCTGATAGAGATGCAGCAAGAATTTTGATTGTTGGTGGCGTGGCCGGGGGAGCCTCGTGCGCAGCCCGGGCGAGAAGGCTGTCAGAAAAGGCCGAGATCATCATCTTCGAACGCGGTCCCTACGTATCGTTCGCTAATTGCGGCCTGCCCTATTACGTAGGTGACGTCATCACCGAAGAAGAAAAGCTGATAGTAGCCACCCCCGAGCTATTTAGAGAGAGGTTTAATATTCAGGTACGCACGCAAAGCAATGTCACCGCTATTGATCGCAATAAACGGGAAATCGAAGTAGAGGATCTGAGGACGTCGGCCAGATATCTTGAGAAATATGACGCACTGGTGCTTGCGCCCGGGGCCACACCGGTTCGGCCGCCGCTGCCCGGTATTAATCTGCCCGGGATACATTCTCTAAGGACAATACCGGACAGTCGTAATATCCGTGACTGGATTACCCGGAGTAATGCTAAAAGAGCCGTCATCGTTGGCGGTGGTTTTGTGGGATTGGAGATGGCGGAAAACCTGCTCAGACGGGGAATCTCGGTGACCATAATCGAAATGCAGGACCACGTCATGCCGGCTTTGGATTATGAGATGGCGACGCCGATCCATGACCATTTGATTATCAACGGGGTTTCCCTGCATCTGGAGGACGCAGTTACCGAGTTCGCGCAGAATGATGCCGGTGAGCTGACCGTGAAAACCAAATCAGGTGAGAACTTTGTTGCCGATCTGATTATACTGGCGATTGGGGTGCGTCCTGAGGTTGATCTGGCTAAAGGGGCGGGCCTTGAAATCGGAGAAAAAGGCGGCATTCGAGTCGATGACCGCATGCAGACCAGCGATCGTCATGTTTGGGCAGTCGGCGATGCTATCGAGGTCCGTGATTTTGTCTCCGGAGAATGGAAGGTGATTCCTTTAGCCGGGCCGGCCAATCGCCAGGGGAGAACTGCTGCCGGTAATATCCTGGGGCGTGAGTTTACCTTCAGGGGTGTACAGGCGACTTCGATCTGCGGAGTGCTGGGGATGACAATCGCCTCTACCGGGCTAACCGAGAACGAGCTGGTACGCTTGAAGCAAAGCGGGCGCAATATTGACTATGAAAAAGTCTACCTGTACCCCGGTCATCATGTCAGCTATTATCCGGGAGAGAGCCGCATTTCTATGAAGCTGATATTCTCTAAAGAAGATGGCAGAATACTCGGTGCTCAAGCGGTCGGTCAGCAGGGAGTGGACAGGCGGATCGATGTTATTGCGACGGCGATACAGAATAACGCGACGGTGTACGACCTTGAGGAGGCAGAGCTGTGCTACGCCCCGCAGTACGGGGCGGCCAAGGACCCGGTTAATATCGCCGGTATGATTGCTGCCAATGCTCTTCGGGGTGATGCCCCACTGGCTCACTGGGAGGACATCAAGAGTGCGGATGTTTTGATCCTTGACGTGCGCGACCCGTCTGAATATCAGTCCGGTCACGTGAAGGGAGCACTGAGTATCCCCCTTAACGAACTCCGTTCCCGCCTGCACGAACTCCGGCCCGGACAAGAAATCTGGACATACTGTGCTACGGGCCATAGGTCGTACTACGCGACACGTGTATTGAGGCTTAACGGCTTCAACGCCCGAAACTTACCCGGGGGGATGAATACTTTCAATGACCTGGCACGATAATGTTGACTAATAGAGAATACTCCCCTACAATATAACTCTAACTCGTTCCTGCTTGCCTGATAATTATTCGAGAAGTCGGTGGGAAAGGAGACAAAGTAATGGCTACCTATATGATGCTGTTCCATCTTACCGGACGAGGCGTACAGGATATGACGGATAGCCCTACCTACATCGACACTGCCAAGGGAGTCTTTCGGGACCTGGGGGCAAAGGTGAAGGATTTCTATATGCTGATGGGGCACTATGATATGGTCTTCATCATAGAGTCGCCGAACTACGAAATTGTTGCTAAGGCTGCACTTACTCTGGACTCGCTGGGCAGCATGCGTACCGAGACCATACGCGCCTTCACCGAGGATGAGTACCGCAAGATAATTGCTGACCTGAAGTAGATGCTGTTTCTTTGGCAGTTTGTAATCAGTAGACTATTTCCCCGTCCTTCCTCATTATAGCCTCAAAAAATGGCCTGAAGTCAGGTTTACCCGCCTTGACTTTTGCCTTCCGGTCAGTTATCCTGCAAATGGTTATTTAAGAAGATAACACCAGCGCGAGGACCGGGAGTGACGCCAGAGGATATCCATGTGTGTTTTGGATTCACAGAACGTAGTCCTTTCTTAGTGAGTTGGCTGCTTCTCTGTGAACAGAGGGCAAATCGTTTCTCTGTAGTCAAGAAAATCTCTCCGGGTTGATCGTAACCGTTAAATCACCAAAAAATTATGATGCGGGGGTCGGCGCATAAGGAGAAACTTCCAGAGAGCTACTTTGCTTCAGTGTGCTATCACAAAGGTCATCGTGTTACTGCTCGGGTAGCTTGTTGAAAGAAAGAAGAGGAGATATGAGGAATGGCTAAGCGTGGTGATATCAGGAAGGTGATGATAATCGGCTCCGGCCCAATTGTGATCGGGCAGGCCTGCGAGTTCGATTACTCGGGGACGCAGGCGTGTAAGGCCCTGCGCGGGCTGGGCTATGAAATCGTACTGGTGAACTCCAATCCGGCAACGATAATGACCGACCCCGGGATGGCCGACGTGACCTATATTGAGCCGCTTAATCTTGAGACAATGGCTCAGATTATCGAGAAAGAACGTCCTGATGCCCTGCTGCCTAACCTGGGCGGGCAGACCGGTCTTAACTTGAGCGCCGAGCTGGCGCGGGCCGGAGTCCTCGATAAGTACGGAGTAAAGGTAATCGGCATCGAAGTTGATGCTATCCGGCGCGGCGAGGACCGCATCGCCTTCAAGGAAACCATGGGTCGTCTCGGTATAGATATGCCGCGCAGCGAAGCGGTCTACAACATCCAGGATGCGGAGAGAGTGGCGGCCTCACTGGGCTACCCCATAGTGGTGCGTCCTGCCTATACCATGGGCGGGACCGGTGGCGGTCTGGTCTACAATGTAGAGGAGCTGGGCGTCGTTGTCAGCCGTGGTATTGCGGCTAGCCTTATCGGTCAGGTCTTGATAGAAGAATCGGTCCTGGGGTGGGAGGAGCTGGAGCTGGAGGTCGTGCGCGATGCTAAAAACCAGATGATTACGGTCTGTTTCATCGAGAATGTGGACGCCATGGGGGTGCATACCGGCGACTCCTTCTGTACGGCGCCCATGCTTACCATCGATAGCGAGCTTCAGAAGCGCCTGCAGGAATACTCCTACCGGATTGTGGAGGCAATCCGGGTAATCGGCGGCACCAACGTTCAGTTTGCTCATGATCCTGTCACCGGCCGGGTCGTCGTGATTGAAATCAACCCCAGGACCTCGCGTTCCTCGGCACTGGCGTCCAAAGCGACCGGATTTCCCATCGCCTTGATTTCCGCCAAACTGGCTGCCGGCCTCACCCTCGATGAGATCCCATACTGGCGGGAGGGGACCCTCGATAAATACACCCCCTCGGGCGACTATGTGGTGGTCAAGTTCGCCCGCTGGGCCTTTGAGAAATTCCGGGACGCCAAGGACAGGCTCGGTACGCAGATGCGTGCCGTAGGCGAGGTGATGAGCATCGGCAAGAACTACAAGGAAGCCCTGCAAAAGGCGATTCGTTCTCTGGAGAATGGTCGCTACGGGCTGGGCTTTGCCAAAGACTTTAACAAAAAGTCGCTGGACGAACTGATGGATATGCTCGGTGAACCGACCAGCGAGCGGCAGTTTATTATGTACGAAGCCCTGCGTAAGGGTGCCGGTGTTCAGGATCTCTATGAGAAAACCTACATTAAGCCCTGGTTCATCAATCAGATGAAGGAGCTGGTGGAGCTGGAGGGAAAAATTCTCCGGCACCGGGGTAAGAAGCTGCCTTCCGCACTGCTCGCCAGCGCCAAGAGGGACGGTTTTTCCGACAAATATCTTGCCAAGCTTCTCAATGTACCGGAAAAGGCTATCCGTAAGGAACGAATTTCGGCAGGTATCGTAGAGGGTTGGGAGCCTGTTCCGGTGAGCGGCGTCGAGGATGCCGTCTACTACTTTTCTACCTATAACGCTCCGGATCGGACGGTAAGCAGTAAGCGGCGGAAGGTTATGGTACTGGGCGGTGGGCCGAATCGCATCGGCCAGGGCATAGAGTTCGACT